>JBAQWH010000247.1:0-7503 GCA_049298815.1 Thermoanaerobaculia bacterium
GGCCTGGCCCGAGCAGACCTTCGGCCCCGCGGGCGCTCTCTGCGCCCAGCCCGACACGACCTGGCGGACGAATTTCGCTCCGGGGGTCTGCATCGGTGGGCGTCGTCTCGACGTCTCGGACGACCCCAGCTCGCTCGCCGCCGCCGAGCACGTCGCCGGCGTGCGAGTCACCGACGACGTCCAGCACCTCGACTTCGCGTTCAGCTACAACGTCGTGACCACGGTCGCCGATGCGGCCACCGACGAGGCACCGGTTCAGGGCTCTTTGCGACAGTTCATCGAGAACGCGAACGCCATCCGAGGCGCCAACGTGATGCGCTTCGTCCCGCTTGCGCGCCCGACGCAGGAAGACCCGGGAGTCATGCAGGCCAGGACGCCGCGCTGGTGGCTGCTGCGCGCCGAACGACCTTTCCCGCCGATCACCGACGACGAGACGGTCGTGGACGGCAACGCCTACAGTTTCCTCTCGCCGATCTCCGCGACCGACCTCAATCCGGGAAAGGTCGGATTGAGGCCGGCCGTGGCACCTTACATCGAGACACCTGCTCCGCGGCAGGAGCGTCCCGAGCTCGAGATCGTCGTGACGGGCGAGGAAGGGCTCGCGTGCAGCGCGCGCTGCGTGATCCGGATGATTGCAATCCACGGCGCTCGCGTCGGGATCGTGACACGGGCCGATGCCCGCATCGAGCACGTGATGGTCGGGACGCGTGCAGACGCCGTCACGGCTGATGCGCGAGGCGACGTTGGGGTGCAGATCGAAGGCGGAAGCACCGTCGCCGAGCACCTGCTCGTCGAAGCGCAGACGATCGCCGGCATCGCAGTCGTCACGAGAGAAGCTCGGCTCGATGCGAAGTTCCTCGACGTGGGCTACTGTGGAAAGCCACCCGCGAGCGGCGCCGCAATCGCCCTCTTCTCCGACGGATCGAGCGTCAGCTACTCGGTCCTGCACCAGAACGAAGGGGCGGCCGTGGTGATCGGGGACCCTGCAGCAACGACCGCTGCGACGAGGAACACGCTCGTGGCAAACGCCATGTCTCGCAATGGGGCCGGCGTCATCCTGTCGCCAGGCGCTTCATGGAACACGATCTGGCGCAACACGCTCATGTGGAACCTGGGCGGAGCCGTCGTCGCGGTGAAGAATCAGGCGACGACACAACGGGGCAACCGCATCACCGAGAACACTTTCAACGAGAACGGTTTTCAGCCGATCATCCTCTCGCTTCCGGCCGAGCCACGACCGCTCGCGCAACAAGCCGGCGGATGCGAAGGAGATCCGTCTGCGACGAACGGCGGCCTTCGAGCCCCGCGGATCACGAGCGTGAGGCACGGCATCGAGCCAGCCGGCGAGTTCTTCCTCGTCCGCGGGTCGGGCTGTCCCGGGAGAACGATCGAGCTCTACCGATCCTACGTCTCGACGGACGTCCGGCGCGCGAGCGAATCCAGGCTGAACAGACGAAAGGGAGAGGCCGACGTCGAGACGCTGATGATCGTCGACTCCAGCATCCGTGCCGTCCCTTCGGTCGGCGAGTTCAACTTCGTTGGGAGCACGACCGCCCTCGAGGACGGATCGTTCGAGGCGAAAGTGCCCTTCGCGACACTTCAAGAGAGACGCCGCAGCAGAGATCCGGATCAGTTCGAGATCTGGGCCGACGAAGCTCTGGGCACGCAGGATCCGCGCGACAGCGCATTCTCCGCTCTCACGATCGACGCCGAGGGGAACACGTCGGAGCTCAGCGCCCGCCACGCGCCGCTGAATCGTCCGAAAAGCGGCTGGAGATCGCCGCGCGCGCCCTGGTAATGAAACGGAGGATCTTCAGGCGCGCTCCCGTCGCACGGACGCGCTCCCGCATCCGCCCGTCGCGCTCGACTCCGACCACCACCCCGAGGAGCTCGCTCTCACCGAAGGGCTCATCGGCACCAGGAGCATTGTCTCCTCGCGTCTGAAACCGCAGCCCTGAATCGGCGCGAGAGATGGCGATCACGCGGTGGGCCGTGAGTCCGCGCGACGTCCTCGAGAGCACCACGTCGCCGCGCCGGATCGAGTCCGGTTCGGCCGGCTCGACGAGCAGCGACTCATCTGAACGGATGAGCGGATACATGCTGTCGCCGGTCGCTACGAAGCGCACGCTGTGCCCGCGCGACAGCAGCTCGGCGATGGTGTCTGCGGCGACGGTGGCCATGGCTCAGACGCCGGACGCGATTGCGTCGAGCACCGTCCGGTCCGGGGTGAACTGAAGCTCTCGCACCGGAACGGAGCGGACGAGATCCGCGAGAATCCCGAGGGTGAACGTCAGCGCCGTGGCGTCGTGGAACAGCGGGAAGGTGCAGCTGAACAGCCGCGCGACCGCTTCGGCCGCATCGAGCGAGCGGAGCCGGGTCTCGGGAGCCTGCCGCAGCAGATAGACGCCGGCGAGCGGCGCCGATTCCGGAGAACAGAGTCGTGCCTCGCCGTGCCACGGCGTTCCATACATCCGGAATTCCTGATTGACGGACCGAACGATCACGCGGTCGTCACTCACGACGAGCGCGTCGTCTCCCCAGATCCGTGCGGTGGTCGTCTTTCCCGCGCCCGAGACCCCGACGAAGAGGTGGCCTCGCCCCTCGCGGTCGATGACGCCGCAGGAGTGGAGCTCGACCCCTCTGCCGCGGCCAAGGAGGTTGCTGACGAGGACCTCGTCGAGCGGATAGTCGAGAGGGTCGACCTCGCGGCCGAGAGCGTCGGTCCGGATCGCAACCTCGCCGCGCGTGAAGGTGGGATCGAACGTCGCGACTTTGTACGGCTCGGGACCGAACAGCTCGGAGGTGCAGTCGATGCGGAACCCATCCGGTCGCTGGAACAGGCGCCACACGGCTCCCGAGTCGAACAGGAGCTCCCCCTCTACGGGCAGGGCGCGCTCGAGCGCGCGGACGTTCAGCTGGACCTCGGCATCCACCGGCTCGGATCGGAAATGGCGGAGTGGCCCCTCGATTCGAAGAGTGAGCCGCTCGTCGACGGGAGTCAGGGCGAAGGTGATCCCGCCGATCGAAAGGTGGAGCGGCGGCGTGGTCACATCAGGAACCGAACGTCTTGCAGTTGCCAAAGCTCTTGCAGTTGCCGCCGCTCGGTCCGGTGGAGCCGGTCGTCTTGCAGAAACCGAGGACCGCCTCTTCGACGCGCAGCGGATACCGCGCGATGGAAGGCTTCTGGTAGGGCTTCTTCTGTTCCTTGAGGTCTTTCATCGAGTCTCCATGGTTCGCGCGGGAGCGCCTTTGGTCAATCTACTTCGGAATCGGGAGCGTGCACCCTCCGCAGGTGCCTGAGGCGCAGCCGCTGCTGACGGCCGGAAGGCCGGCGGGCGGCTCGATCGGCTTGCCGGCGATCGACCGCACCTCCTCGGCCATCGCGAGGATCGAGGCGCGCCCCGGGCTGTCGGGGCAGTATTCACAGTCACCGTGTGCCGGAACGGGCACCTCGAACACTTCGGCTCGGAGGTGGGCCGTGCGGCAGAGAAAGTCGACCGGCTTCTCCGGGTCGCCGTTCTCGAGCTCCCCGTTGGCCGCGCACGATCCGCAGAGGGAGCGGAGCGCACAGGCGGTGCATTTGGTGGTGCGGGTCGCCGGGCGCGTGCGCACCTTGTGGAGGAAGTCGTTCCATCCTTCCCGCACGCTGCCGCTGCGGACGTCGTACTTGTCGACGTGCGAGAGGACGCAGATGGTCAGCCCGCCGTAGGGGTCGATGGCGAACGAGTTCACGCCGCCGCCGCACTCATAGACCTGGGGTGTCTCGCCGGGAGCCGGGGGCGAGGGGGCCTGCTCGGTGGCGAGACGGCGCCAGTCCGCGACCCTGACCGGATCGGGAACGTCGAGCGCGACGATGTCGACCGGCGACAACCTCGTCTCGAGCGGGCTCGCCGAGCAGTCGATGCGGGGGTTGATCATCGAGTCGAACTTGAACTCGACGCCGAGCTCGTCGGCGAACTGTCGCATGGCATCGAGCTCGTGGACGTTGACCTTCACGGCGACCGTCTTGAGCTTCAGCGGCAGCTTGCGGTCGAGGATCAGCTCGATGCCGCGCATCGCCTTGCGCCAAGATCCTGGAATGCCGGTGAGCGCTTCGTAGACCGGCGCCGTACGTCCGTAGAGGGTGACTTCGATGTCGAACGGCGGAAGAGCGGCGAGCCGGTCGGCGATCTTCTCGGTGATCAGCGTCGCGTTCGTGAACAGGGTGATCAGGAAGCCGCGGCGACGGGCGTATTCGTAGATGTCGAGAAAATCGCGACGCGCGAAGATCTCGCCGCCGGTGTAGAGGAGCCAGAGGCATCCCAGTTCGGCCAGCTCGTCGATGACCCTCTTGTGCTCCTCGAGCGTCAGCTCCCCCGCGCGCGCCGCGAAGTCGTCCATCGCGAGGTTGTTGTAGCAGTGCGAGCACGTCAGGGGGCAGCGGCGGGTGACCTCGATCGTCCCGTTGACGGGGACGCGGCGCGGGTTTGCCGCGTCGTGGACGAGGAGGCTGAAATCGGAGTACGACTTGTCCTGGATGACGGTCATTTCGATTCGACGATCAGTTCGGCGGCGAGCAACGACCCGAGAAGCTCGTTGACGTCTGCCAGGGCGGTCCCCCGGTCGACGTCGTACTCGCCGGTGAGCGCCTCCGCGATCTCTGCTGCGGTCTTCGTGCCGTCGAGCATCTCCCAGATCCGGACGGCGATCGGGGAGAGGGTGAAGACGGAGTCCAGGTTGCCCACGTTGTGCCTCACGGGGACGAGGATCGACTCGTCGCCGATTCGGCGGCAGACGACGTCCACCGCGGGTCGATAGCCTGAGGTCATGCGGCCATTGTCGGGGCATTTGGTTACAGCCGCAATCCGCCACGGCCGGCGAAGTCACCGTTTTGCGCAGTGGCCGTGGAGGCTCAACGCTCTACAATCGAGACAGATGAGCACGAAGCCGCTCGTGCCGGTTGTCCCGGTCCCCCCCTCCGACCCCGTTCCGCCCCCGCTCGGCCGTCCGCGCTGGGAAGAGATCGCCGCGTGGGTGATCATCGGAGGGGCGGTGCTGTTCGTCCTGCTCCAGCACCTGATCGCCGCCACGATCACCGGCCTGGCGCTCTACCTGATCCTCGACCGCGTGTCGGCCCGCTTCTCCGGGCGCGTCCACCACGGGGCGGTGCGCCCCGCCGCGCTTCTGGTCGTCTCGGTGATCACTCTTGCGGTCGGCGCCGGCATCATCATGTTGATCGCGACGATGCTCCGGCGCGGGGCGGGCAACGTCCCCGAGATGATGGAGCAGATGGCCGAGATCCTCGCCTCGGTCCGACTCTGGCTCGGCGGCCTCGGCCGGCAGTTCATCCCGGAGGTCATGACAGACGCCGAGGATTTCAAGACGACCGTGATCCTCTGGTTGAGGACGCACGCGCAGACCGTGCGCGCCGGAGGGCTCTGGCTCGGGCTCGGCCTCCTGCACATGATCATGGGCAGCCTGGTGGCGATCCTGGTCTTCTTCAGGCACGTCACGCATCAGGACGCCCCGACCGCACCGCTCGCCTTCCAGCTGGTCGACAAGATGGACCGTTTTGCGAAGGCTTTCGCGAGCGTCGCCACGGCTCAGCTCAAAATCTCGGCGGTGAACACCACCCTGACCGGCCTCTACCTGCTGGTGGCGCTCCCGGCCTTCGGGATCGACATCCCGTTCAAGACGACCCTCGTCGCGGTCACCTTCGTCTGCGGTCTGATCCCGGTCCTTGGGAACCTCATCTCGAACACGTTCATCACCGTGCTCTCGATGGGGATCTCGGTCCCGACCGCGGTGGCTTCGCTGACGTTCCTGATCCTCATCCACAAGCTCGAGTACCTGATCAACTCGAAGATCGTCGGCGGCGAAACCGACTCGCAGGCATGGGAGATCCTCGTGGTGATCATCGCGGGCGAGGCCGCGTTCGGGGTTGGTGGCGTCGTGATGGCGCCGATCATTTACGCGTTCATCAAACGCGAACTGCGCGACCGGCACCTGGTTTGAGGAGCACCGGGGTTCCTCGGTTCCTCGGTTCCTAGGTCCCTCGGGATGAGCATGCGTTCAGATTGCGCGAAGTCCCGAGGGACTCAGGGACCGAGGGACCGAGGGACTCAGTGACTGGCCCCCCGCCCCTTCACCGCTCCAGCTGATCGATCTTCGCGGCGAGAATGAAGTCGCTCCGGGTGAGCCCGTCGATCTTGTGGGTCCAGATCTCGATGCGGACCTTCCCCCAGGCCAGGTGGATGTCGGGGTGGTGCCCTTCCTCTTCCGCAACCTCACCGACGCGGTTCGTGAAGGCGAGAGCGGTGACGAAGTCGGGGAACTCGAACGACTTCTCGAGGTGATGCTCGCGGACGACGTCCCAGTCGCCTCCGAGCTCGGCGCGGACCGACGCGAGCTCGTCGCCGGTCAGGGGCGGAACCCCGCCGCGGCAGGGGATACATTTCTCGTTGATCAGGCAGCTTTCCATCGGTTTCTCCTTCGTCGTGGGCGGCTATCCTTGCACGACTCCGGTCGGATCGTCTCATCGACCACGTGCGAGTGCAGCTCCGTAGCGTTCAGCCGCCGCGCTCACGGCGGAACAGCCGGACGATCCCTCGCGCGGCTCGATAGGCATACAGCCAGGGCAGCGCGCTCCGGCTCCATCCTGGAAAACTCTCGCGGATGAATTCCGTGGGAGGCAGGGCCAACTGCCGGAGCCGCGTGATGCGCATCCGCCACGGCAGCGCCTGCAGGTTGGTCAGCATCACCCCGCCGTAGGTCACGTCCGGATCGAGGAAGCGCGCCGACGGCTCGATCCTGGCCAGTTCCGCGCGCGTGAGGAAGTCCTCCGCCGGACTGCCGCTCTCCCCCATCCAGGAATCCGCGAGCGCCACCGAGCGCCGGCAGATCGCGACGAGGCGGTGCTCGGCTGCGAGGCGCCAGAACCGTGCGTGCTCTTCCGCACTCATCGCACGCCGCAGAAAGGCGATGTCGGCGAGCCAGATCAGGCGTCCGTCGTCGTAGTGGTGGAGCACTCGATGGACGCAGGCAAGGAGAAGCGCCTCGGGCCAGGGCAGGGTGGCGGCCGCGGGGCCGATCGCCGGAAGCGGGCGACGAACCAGGCGATCCTGCCGGAACGCATCCCCGATGACCGGCGAATTCACGGCCTCCCAGTGAAGATCGTAGACGTGCTTCGCGCCGAGCCGGTCGGTCCGGGAGAAGCTCACCTGCCGGATGCCGTGCTCGTCGCCGCTCGTCCGCCGCTCGTCGAAGCCTTCTGCGCGGAGGACCGCCCGTGCGGAATCGAACGAGCTCCGCGGCACGAGGAGGTCGGTGTCGCCGCGCGGACGCTGGTCCGGCGAGGCGTAGAGGTCGTAGGCCAGCGCGCTCCCTTTCAGCACCAGGGCGGGAATGCCGGCCGCAGCGAGCACTTCGAGGGTCGACTGGAGGTCCGTCAGCCGGAGAGGCTCCCCCGCAGCGGCCGCGATCGCGGCAGGCCGCAGGTCGCGGACTCCCGCGACGGCGTAGAGG
>JBAQWH010000248.1:0-1894 GCA_049298815.1 Thermoanaerobaculia bacterium
GTTCTCCACTTCCCCTTTCACACTTCACACTTCACACTTCACACTTCGATGATCTCTCTATCAATCCTCGGCTCCACCGGTTCGATCGGCCGCAGCACGCTCGCGGTCGTCGACGCGTTCCCCGACCGGCTCCGTGTCGCGGGACTTTCCGCGGGCAGCAACGTCGAGCTCCTCGCCGAGCAGGTGGAGCGTTACCGCCCGTCGCTGGTCTCGGTCCATCGCGAGGCCGACGTGGCGCGTCTCCGCTCGCTGTTGAAGCACCCGGTCGAGATCGCCTTCGGCCCCGAGGGGGCTTCGGCGGTTGCGAGCATGCCGGAGGTGGGCGCAGTCATCGCGGCGATCGTCGGGGCGGCCGGCATTCCTCCCGTTTATGCGGCCCTCCGCTCGGGAAAGCGCGTGGCGATCGCGAACAAGGAAGTGCTCGTCGCCGCGGGAGATGCGATGCGCCGGGCGGCGGAGGAGTTCGGAGGCGAGATCCTGCCGGTCGACTCGGAGCACAACGCCGTGCACCAGGCGATGCGCGCCGGCGCGCATTCCGAGGTGCAGCGGATCATCCTCACGGCATCCGGCGGGCCGTTCCTGAGACGAGACCTCACGACGTTCGCCGACATCACCGTCGAAGCCGCCCTCGCCCATCCGACCTGGAAGATGGGGAACAAAATCTCGATCGACTCCGCCACGATGATGAACAAGGGGCTGGAGGTAATCGAGGCGCATCACCTGTTCGACATGCCGGTCGACCGGATCGACATCCTCGTGCACCCGCAGTCGGTGGTCCACTCGATGGTCGAGTACGTCGACGGCTCGATCCTCGCGCAGCTCTCGAGCACCGACATGAAGCTGCCGATCCAGTACGCGCTGTTCTATCCGGAACGCCTCCCGGCGCCGGCCATGCGCCTCGACCCGGTGAAGATGCGGACGCTCGAGTTCCTCGGCGTCGACCCGCACCGCTTCCCCGCCGTGGAGCTCGCGTACGCGGCCGGCCGCGAGGGGCGTTCGATGCCGGCCGTGCTCAACGCCGCCAACGAGGTCGCGGTCGAGCGTTTCCTCGGAGGAGAACTTCCGTTCACCGGGATCGTAGAGATTGTCAGCCGCGTGATGGAGCGCCATGCCGGAGAAGTCAGCGAGATCCGATCGGTCGAGGATGCGCTGCACTGGGACGGATGGGCCCGCCATCAGGCGCGCGGAATCGATGTTGCAGTGGCGCGTTGACCCGGCGCTCCCGCGAACATCCTGCGACGTGACATTACGCTGACGGAGGTGAGGGCGGCGCGCCCCGACTCGAACCATGGCCCAAAGCATCGCCACGAATTTTTTCGCCTTCGTCCTCGTCCTCGGATTCCTCATCTTCGCCCATGAATCGGGTCACTTCTTCATGGCGAAGCTGTTCCGCGTCCGCGTGCTCGTCTTCTCCTTCGGCTTCGGCAAGCGCCTCTTCGGCTTCCGACGCGGCGACACCGACTACCGCGTCTCGCTCGTCCCACTCGGCGGCTACGTCCGGATGGCGGGTGACTCCCCCGAAGAAGCCCAGGAAGGGGTCGACGACGAGTTCCTCTCCAAGCCCAAGTGGCAGCGGTTCCTGATCCTCTTCGCCGGGCCGTTCATGAACGTCCTCATCGCGATCGTCTTCATCGCGGGACTGGCGATGGTCGGGACCGAACAGCTCCTGATCAAGCCGATCATCGGCGAAGTGCAGGCCGGCAAGGCCGCGGCGCGCGCGGGCCTCGCGGTCGGCGACCGGATCACGCAGATCAACAGCGAGAAGGTCGGCGACTTCGACGACCTCCGCCTCCTCATCACCATGCACGCCGACACGCCGCTGCGCGTCCAGTACGTCCGCAACGGGCAGGCGCGCTCGACGATGCTCACTCCGGAGCGCGAGCAGAGCGAGTAC
>JBAQWH010000249.1:0-6942 GCA_049298815.1 Thermoanaerobaculia bacterium
TTCTTCGTCCGAGGATGCTGAGCGCCCCGACGGCACAGCGACGGGGAATCGCGGCGCGTCCGCCCCGATCATCGATGGTACGGATGTATGGAATTCCGTAGGTACGTCCCAATTCAAGAACCATCGCGAACAACCCCGGAAGGACGTGCAGGTGCTGATGCCCGTTGAGGTGCGTGACGCGAAGCCCGCTTGCGACGACCTTCTCGACCTGCGCGCGCAGCTCGCGCTCGATCGCCTTCCGCGGGATCAGGCCGGCGAGATACGCCGGGATGAAGCGCGGCCATTTTTCCGGGAACCGGATCCCCTCGGTGAGCGGGTCTTCCTCCACGAGCGCGAGGTGAACGCCGACCTCGAGCGTCGGCACATCGCGCAGGCGCGCCACCGCATCGTCGAAGGCCCGTCCGTTCGCCACGATGCTGCAAGCCGTCACGATCCCCTCGAGATGCCCGCGGATCGCGCCGGTCGTCATGCCGCGATGGAGCCCCACGTCGTCGGCGGTGACGATCAGCTTCTTCACGGCTCGACCGCGCGCGGCTCGTGGTGCGAGGCAGGCTCCGGCTTTTGTGTCGCGGCGCCCCTCGGCACGCGTTTCCGCATCTCGGGGTAGAGCTGCACGAGCTCGCGGAGGATCTTCAGGATCACGCCGATCGAGCCGAGGTGCGACTCGCCACGCATACGGGGAAAGTAGTCGATGCCGATCTGCTGGATGCCGAAGCCGTGGTTCTTGGCTTTGACGACGAGCTCCGCGTCGATGAGCGACCCCTCGGACTTCAGCTCGATCGCCTCCAGCACTTCGCGCTTCATCAGCTTGAACGAGAAGTTGATGTCGCGATGCGGCCAGCCGAAGAGGATCCCGATGACCCAGTTGTAGACGAGGGTATAGACGCCGCGCTTGAGCCCCTCCATCGTCCGGTCGTGCCGGTAGGCCGCGATCATGTCGGCGCCGGTCAGTTCCATCGCGCGGGTGGCGCGGCCGAGCACGTCCGGATCGAACGGCACGTCAGCGTCCATGTAGAAGACCAGCTCCTTCGTGGCGGCGGAGAAGCCGGAGCGCAGCGTGGCGCCGAGCTTCCGGTTGCGGTCATGGCGAAGCATGCGGATCCGCGGGTTGGCGGCGGCGAGGGCGGTGACGATCGCCGCCGAGGAGTCGGTCGAGGCATCGTCGACGACGAGGACCTCGTAGTCGTCGGAGTATCGAATGAGCGATTCGACCGCCGCGTGGACGGCGTGCTCGATGTTCAGCTCCTCGTTGAACATCGGGACGACGAGGGAAACGGAGGGGCGGCGCATGCGCTTCAGATCATACAGGCGAGTGCCGCAGACCACGCCGAAGTGCTTCACTCACAACACTTGTATCCGGCTCGATCAGGGATCGCCGACTTGACGCACCGGCGATGATGGCGGTCGCCGATGACGCCCGAATCCGCCCGCCCGGACCTCACCCGCCGCACGCTCCTGATCGCCTCCGTTGTGGCACTCGCAGCGGTGGCCCTCCTCCATCTGACGTCGATCCCTCTGACGATCTGGGAGTTCGACGAGACGATGTTCGCGATGGCGGTCGAGAAGTTCCAGCCGCTGATCCACCATCCCCCGCCCCCCGGCTATCCGGTCTACATCGGCTTCGCGAAGCTCGTGCATCTGCTGACCGGGCCCGACCCCTGGCGCGCGCTGATCGCGGTGAACGTCGTCGCCCTGCTCGTCGGCTTCGTCGTCTGCATCGCGGCCTTCCGCGCAGTCTCGGGTGACGGGCGAACGGCCGTCGGCGGCGCGTTCCTGTTCTACGTCGCCCCGGCGATGCTGGTCCACGCAACCGTCGGCCAGTCGGACACCGGGGGGCTGGCATTGCTGGTCGCGTCGATCTGGGCGGCAGCTGCGCTCGTGAAGAGCCCGACGTGGGTGACGGGCGGAATCACAGGGGTCGTCTGCGCGCTCACGGTCGGCTGGCGCCCGCAGCTTGCGATCGCGATCCTGCCGCTCTTTTTCGTGACGCTCTTCCTCGCTCGATCGTGGCGCGCCCGTTCGATGGCGCTCCAGCTCTTCACGCTCGTCTGCCTCGGATGGCTCGCGACGCTCGTCCTCGCCTGCGGCGGCGTACCTGAATATCTGAACGTTCTGACGAAGCAGGCGGTCGAGTTCGCCGCCCACGACGCGGACCTTTCGCGCGGCGGCCGCTCCTGGGCCGAGATCGTCCTCCGGTTCATCGCTCACGGCTGGGGACCCAAGTGGCTTTCGCTGCCGGTGCTGGGGCTGGCGGCGATCGGCGGCGTTGCTGCATTCCGGAGCCGCAGACGTGAGCTGTTTCCCGTCGCCGTGATGACCGTCCTCTACCTCGGTTTCGCCATCGCGATGATGGACCCGGCCGATGGTGCGCGGTATGCGCTTCCCGGCACGCTCGGCGTCGCGCTTTTCGCGGCGATCGGCCTCGCGGCGCTCCGCACCCTGACGCGCGGCGTCCTCGCGGACTGGGCGATCCTGCTGTTCATCGGCTTCGCCGCGTACTGGTACGTGATGCCGATCCTGCATCAGCGCGCGAGGACCGAAGCGCCTCCCGTCGCCGCAGCGGAGCACCTTCGGACGATCGCGCCTCCCGATGCGGTCGTGCTGTACGACCTCCCGCTCCGGCCCCACGCCGACTACCTCCTTCGCGAGTTCCGCAGCACGCGGATCGACGAGGGGTTGCGGCGGTTCGGCAGCCGCACCGACCTCCGCCTGTTCGAATACGTCGACAGCACCTCGGACGAAGGCCGCGTCTTCTCCTGGGCGACCACCGATGCGTACGGCAAGCTGACGCGCGACCACTACGCAGTGGTCTCCGTCGTCGAGATCCCGCTCAACAGGCGCTTCCTCGGCACGAAAGGCGTCTATCCGCCGGAGCGATCACGCTCGGAAGCACAGTCATGGCGCTGGCTCGAGCCGCGGGCCTCGATCGCGCTGCCTCCGCTCGGCGCCAGCACGGCCCGCGTCACGCTGCGCCTGCCGAAGGACTATCCGCTCGAGTCGAACGACGTGACGCTCAGGAACGAGAGCGGCGTCGCCGTCTCCGCGAGCATCCGGCGCGCCGACCGAACGACACTGACGGTCCCCGTTTCTCCGGGCGGCTCACGACTCGAGATCAGTACCGCGCGCTCGTTCGTCCCGGCGAGCGTACCGGGAACGCTCAGCCGCGACCGCCGCAACCTCGGGGTCATGCTGGTCGAGGTCGAGCAGCTCATCGGAGAGCCTACAGCCGCTTCGCCACGACCCTCCCCGTGATGAGCAGGACGGCGACCGCGGCGCACGCCAGCAGTAGCCGGAGCTGCGTCGCCGCACCGGTCGCGGCAGCGGCCATCGTGTCTATGAAGTACGCGAAGACGTAGACGCTCGGCGCAACGCCGAACGTCGTCAGGACGTAGTCGCGGGTCCTCACCTTCGCGAGTCCTGCGACGTAGTTCATCGCCACGAACGGCAGCACCGGGACGACTCGGAGCAGTAGCAGCACGAACGTCCCGTCCGGGCCGGTGAACGAAGGCGCCTTCGCGCCGACCCGCGCGAGCTTCCGCTCGATCCATGGCGCGGCACGACCGTGCGCGAGGTAGTACGGGCCGAGGGCTGCGACGACGCAGGTCAGCAGCTCGATCGTCCCCCCGAGCTTCCAGCCCCACGCGAGCGCTCCCGCAATCGCGAGCACACCCACGGGGAGGAGGAGGAACGATCCGATGATGTAAACCAGGGCATAGGCCGGGATGGCCCACCACTCCCCTGCGATCGCCTGCAACTCGACGACTGCCCATCGGGCCGCAGCCTCGGTGCCCATGCGGGCGGCCACCACGGCGATGACGACGAGCGGGAGGGCGACGAGCGCGATGAACCGCCAGGATTCCCGGAGTGTCGCGATCAGGGCTCTCAATTCGGTCTGCTATCCTCCGGCGCCGTGCGGTCGTTCGTCAGGGCGCTCATCGTACTTCACCGGACTTACAGCTCGTTGCCGGCGGGGGCGAGGGTGCATGTCCTCATTCGCTTCCTCACCTGCCCCTTCCTCAGGATCGTCGATGCGATCCCCGCGGGGCCGCGGAGCCTTCTCGAGATCGGCGGTGGCCACGGCGTCTTCTCACGGCTCGCAGTCGATCGAGGAATCCGGCGTGCGACCGTCGTCGAGCCGGACGTCCGCAAGGTGGCCGCAGTCCGTCCTCTGCCCGCCCTTTCGTTCGTCGCGGGGTACGACGCGTGCGTGCGCGGCATGTTCGACGTCGTGGCGGTCGTCGACGTGATGTACCTCGTGCCCGAGGGGGAGTGGGACCCGCTGCTGCTTCGGCTTCGGGAGCGGCTGGCGCCGGGCGGGATTCTCCTCATCAAGGAGATGGATCCGGACGCACGGATCAAGAACGGGTGGAATCGATTTCAGGAGACCCTGTCCGTGCGGGTGTTGAGGATCACGCTCGGGAGCGAGATGCGATTCGAGCGTGTGCCGGGTTTCGTCGCAAGACTCGAGCGGCTCGGCTTCGCCGGAGTGACCGCGCGGCGGATCGATGCGGGATACCCGCACCCACACGTGCTCTACACGGCGCGAGCGTAATTTTGGAGTGCGGTGCCCGCAGGCACCGCTTTCCAATACCGTTCGAAGGTCGGTTGGCGTGCGATGAAAAGCGGCGCCTGCGGGCGCCGCACTCCACAGGCTATGATTCCGCCTCCAATCAATCAAAGGAGTCCCCTGTGCCCAGTTTTCCCGGTGTCGACTACATGGAAATCGACTCGCTCTTCACTGAAGAAGAGCTGATGGTTCGTCAGACGGTCCGCGACTTCGTCGATGCGGAGATCATCCCGATCATCGAAGAAGCGAACCGCCACGAGAAGTTCCCGCATCACCTGCTCCCGAAGATGGCCGAGCTCGGCCTCTTCGGCGCGACGATCAGCGATTACGGCCTCCCCGGCCTCAACAACGTCGCCTACGGCCTGATCATGCAGGAGCTCGAGCGCGGCGACTCCGGCCTCCGCTCGTTCGCTTCGGTCCAGTCCGGCCTCGTGATGTACCCGATCTACACCTTCGGATCGCAGGAGCAGAAGGACAAATGGATCCCGCGGCTCGCCGCCGGTGAAGCAATCGGCTGCTTCGGTCTCACCGAGCCGGACTTCGGCTCCAACCCGGGCGCGATGCGGACGCACGCGAAGCGCGACGGCGACTCCTGGGTCCTCAACGGCGCCAAGGCCTGGATCACGAACGGCAGCATCGCCGACATCGCAGTCGTCTGGGCCAAATGCGAGGGAACGATCCGCGGCTTCCTCGTCGAGAAGGGCACTCCCGGATTCAGCACCGCGTATCACCTCGGCAAGTTCTCGCTCCGCGCGTCCGTCACCTCGCAGCTCTTCTTCGAGGACTGCCGGATCCCGGCGGAGAACGTCCTCCCGGAGACCGACGGCCTGAAGTACCCGCTCATGTGCCTGACGCAGGCGCGCTACGGCATCGCGTGGGGCGTCCTCGGCGCTGCGATGGCGGTCTACAACACCGCACTCGAGTATGCGAAATCGCGCATCCAGTTTGGCGGTCAGCCGATCGCTTCGCACCAGCTCGTGCAGAACAAGCTCGCCTGGATGATCCGGGAGATCACCAAGGGGCAGCTCCTCGCGCTGCAGGCCGGCAGGCTGAAGGACCAGGGGAAGCTCAAGCCGCAGCACGTCTCGATGGCGAAGATGAACAACTGCGACATCGCACTCGAGTGCGCCCGGGTCGCGCGCGACATCCTCGGCGCGAACGGCGTCTCCGACGAGTACCCGGTCATCCGCCACATGATGAATCTCGAGTCGGTGAAGACATACGAGGGGACGCACGACATCCACAACCTGGTCATCGGGCAGACCGTGACCGGCATCGCGGCCTACAACCCGCCGATCTCGAACAAGGCGGAGAAGGAAGCAAGCGAGCGGGCTGCGGCGGAAGCGGCGAAGCGGGGGTAACGGGAGTCCCTCGGTTCCTCGGTCCCTGAGTTCCTCGGGGTTCCTCGGGGTTCCTCGGAGTTCCTCGGGGTTCCTCGGCTCTCGCCGGCGACTCCCCGAGGAACCGAGGAACTCATCATCTGCTAGAGTTCCCGCCGCAAATTCGGGTGATCCGAGAACGGAGCAACATGGAATCCAGTCTGGAAATCGGCTTTCTGCGCGCGGCCGAAAAGGCGGCGATGGCCGCCGCGCGCACGATGGGCTACGGCAAGAGAAAGTACTCCGACCAGGTGGCGGTCGAGGGGATGCGCGAGGAGCTGAACAAGCTCAAGATGCGCGGAACCGTCGTCATCGGCGAGGGAGAGCGGGACAAGGCGCCGATGCTGTACGTCGGCGAGCCGCTTGGGCGGGGGTGGACCGAAGGCGAGATCTACCCCGAGGTCGACATCGCGGTCGATCCTCTCGAAGGGACCAACCTCTGCGCCACCGGCGCGGCCAACTCGGTCGCGGTGATCGCGGCGTCCGAGAAGGGCGGCCTCCTCAATGCCCCTGACATCTACATGGACAAGATCGTGGTCGGACCGACGGCGGCCCAGGCGATCAGCCTCACGGCTTCGGTCGAGGAGAACCTCCATCGGATGGCCGAGGCGTACAAGCGCGATATCAACGAGCTGGTCATCACCGTGCTCGACCGCGAGCGCCACCACGACCTGATCGCGCAGATCCGCGACGCGGGCGCACGCATCAAACTGATCGACGACGGCGACCTCTCGGCCGGCATTGCCGCCGCGATCCGCGGCACCGGGGTGCACGCGGCGATGGGTATCGGCGGCGCGCCGGAAGGCGTGCTGACGGCGGCCGCGATGCGCTGCCTCAGCGGCCGGATGCAGGGTCGCCTCAAGCCGCTCGAGAAGTGGCAGGAAGAGCGTCTCAAGTCGATGAACCTCACCGACACCGAGAAGGTCTACGACACGGAGGATCTCGCGTCTGGCGACGACATCATCTTCTGCGCGACCGGCGTGACCGACGGCGACC
>JBAQWH010000250.1:0-1911 GCA_049298815.1 Thermoanaerobaculia bacterium
CGCCTGGGACTGAACAGGGCGAGGTGCGGTGATGGCTGGCGACTGGCTGAAGCTCGAGCTGACGACGCCGGAGAAAGCGGAAACGCTCGCGATCACGGCGGCGATGGGCTGGGACGACGCGGACCTGACGGTCGGGAAGCTGTTCCGGGTCTGGCGTTGGTTCGATCAGCAGACGCTCGATGGTAACGCTCGCGGCGTTACCTCAGCGTTGCTGGACCGTCACGTCGGGGCGGTGGGATTCGCGGCGGCGATGGAGCGGGTGGGGTGGCTCGAGATCACGCCGGCCGGTCTGGCGCTGCCGAATTTCGATCGGCACAACGGAGAAACGGCAAAAACGCGCGCTTTGACGTCTCGGAGGGTGCAGAAGTTCAAGGCTAACGCTGAGGGTAACGGAGCGGGTAACGCCGGAGGTAACGGCGGCAGCGTTACCGGGAGCGTTAGCGGAGCGTTACCAAGAGAAGAGAAAGAGAAGAATAAGAGAGAGAGAAAAAGCGCGGCGCCGGCGGGCGTTCCGGAGGGGGTTTTCGACGTCGTCCGTCGGCTGATGCTGGACGTCGACGCGGCCGGGATGGTGCCGGGCGTCTCGGAGCAAGAGCTCGTCTGCTGGGTCGCCGAATACGGCGAGGAGTTGATCCTCGAGACGCTGCGCGACTGCGCGACGGACATTCGCGGGAAGTCGTTCAAGTACGCGCTGAGGATCATCGAACGGCGGCACGCGGATCCGTCTCAGCGGCCGGGGGCCCGGCGGGCGGCGGCGGGCGGGGGCAGGCGATCGGGTGCTGTGGGTCCGGATCTCACGGTCGGAGCGGTGCCGGTGTCGACGGCGCGGGAGCGGATGCTCGGTCGGATCGATGCGTTTACGGGAGTGAACGGCGGCCGCCCGTCTGCCGGCGATCGTCGCGATCGCTGGGACGAGTTGTTCAAGCTCGAGCTGGGCTTTGGTCCGGACGAGTGGAACGCGGCGTTTGCGGACGAGGACCAGGTCGCGGAGTGGGCGGCTCGTCTGGAACAGGCGCACGCCGAGGAGTGCTCGCGATGATGGATCTAGGGCTGAAGCTGCGCGAAATGCGGCGCCGGGCGGGGCTGAGGCAGTCGGAGCTCGCGGCGCGGTCGGGGATCAGCGTGAAGTCGATCAGCTCCTGGGAGACGGGGGCTCGTCATCATTCGGTGAAGTTCGAGCACGTCGAACGTCTCGTCGCGGCGTGCGGCTGGACGATGGCGGAGTTCGTGGCGCCGACGTTCGAGCGCGTCATGCTCGAGCCGCCGGCGAGGTCTGAGAACTTGCGGAGGGTTTCGTAATGCACTGGTTCGAGCTGTTAGGGGAAATGGTCGCGCGGCGTCTCGAGGATCTCGCTTGCGCGGATCTGGCGCAAGAGCTCCGGCGCCGCGTCGCTGCAGGTGCCGCGGCGAAGCTGGACGGCGGAGGAATGCGCGTCGTGTCGTTCGCGCCGGGCGGCAACGGGCGGGATGCGGTCGTGTCGCGGGAGTGGCAGCGCGTGCCGTCGATGCTGACGGCGGGCGAGTATGCCGAGGGCGCGAAGCACGGCTATCTGTTCGTGATGGTCGGAGCCGTGCGACTGGACGCGACGGGCGTCGACGTGGAGCTGATCCGCCGGAATCCGGCGCTGCCGTCGACGGAGCGGAGCGAATCATGACGGACCTTCGATTCGATGGATCGGGGGACGCTCCGCCGGCGCGCGGGTCGCTCTGCGTCGAGGTCGATTGCGGCAAGCGTCGCGCGGACTGGGTGCACTACCAGGAGAATCCGGCGGGGCATTTCTTCAACAGCGGGGATCCGCTGATCGGCGCCGGCGATCGGGTGATGGTGCGGGGAATGCCCGGGATCGCGATTCCGGCCGGCGCGGCGCCTGTCGCGGAGGTGCGGCTGCTCGCACCTGCGCGGCGGAAGGT
>JBAQWH010000251.1:0-8530 GCA_049298815.1 Thermoanaerobaculia bacterium
GCTCCACGTCGCCGCGATCTGCCGGGCGCGCCAGCGGGGGAGTGCCCGCACGAACCAGATCTGCGCGAGGACCAGCATGTTGATCGCGTACATCATCGAGATCGACCCCGCACGGTCGAAGAACGGAAAGTGCGTCGAAGGAAATCGGAGGAAGAGGTAGTCGACCGCCAGAAGCACCATCACCTGCGCGACGTCGCGTACCAGGGCGAAACGTCGCGCTCGCGCGATCTCCGACTTCGCGTCGCAGACAACTGCCGGCGGGACGGCCGCGATGGTGACTCCGGGGAGAAGGTCTCTCGGCATGGCAGTCGATTTGACAGGCGGGCGCGCTCTCATATTCCTAATAACTGAGTGTTGCAAGGTCGAGGCCGCCGCGGGGAAGGTGAAGGCGGACGCGTGTCAGGCACGCCCCTTCCGCTCTGAAGTGATGCGCTGAGCGGGTCGGTAGTACTCGGAGCCGGTCGGTAGAACTCGGAGCCGGTCGGTAGTACTCGGAGCCGGTCGGTACGCGCCGGAGGCGGTCGGTACGCGTCGGAGGCGGTCGGTACGCCACCTGCGCCTTCGGTCCCACCGACCGTCCGCCTAGGGGGTGACATTTGTCAAGAATGGAGGGGCACCTGCAAGAGCGCGTTGCGACGCAGTCGCAGGCCATTCCTACATCCGCGCGGCAGCGGTTTGATTGACGCCTCTCACGGCAGCCTGTACAACAACTCATCCCTTAGTCCCTCACAGTCTGAATAGGAGTCACTCCCGATGGGTCCATCTCGCAGGCACGCCGTCCGTGTCGTCGCTGTCGTTGTCTCTACGTGTCTTGCGTTTTCA
Source organism: Thermoanaerobaculia bacterium (assembly GCA_049298815.1). GTDB lineage: Bacteria > Acidobacteriota > Thermoanaerobaculia > Gp7-AA8 > Gp7-AA8 > JBAQWH01. Next base: position 823 of record JBAQWH010000251.1, read on the forward strand.
CTTTCAGCCGCGAAGCCGGAGAGGCTCTGGCAGGGCGTTCCCTCGGCGAGTGCGTCATCGGGCGATCGGCGGGTCGTCATCGCCGACGAGGTGCTCCTCGATCGGCTGCTCGAAGCAGCGCCGGCAGAGGGAAGTGTGGAACCAGCTGCCGAGCTGTCGATCCCGATGCCTGACGGCAGTAATCGCTCCTTCGCGATCCGGCAGTCGCCTGTGCTCTCGGCGAAGCTGATGGCGCGGTTCCCCGAAATCCGGACGTACTCGGGTCACTCAGTCGACGGACCGCCCGCAACGATTCGCCTCGACCGGACGCCGAGCGGGTTTCACGCGATGATCCTCTCAACCGCCGGCGCGACGTATGTCGAGCCGGCCCAGAGCGGCGGCCGCGGTGAATACGTCACCTACGCGGGAAGCTCGCGCCAGCCCCGCGGTCCGAAGTTCTCCTGCAGCACGAAACCGCCGATCACAGCGGGGAGCATCCGCTCCGAGGCGGAGGAGGACCCGCTGCTGGAACCGCTGGTGGCACCCCGGAGCCTCAGGATCTACCGCGCCGCGCTCAGCGCGACTTCCGGCTACACGAACTTCCATGGTGGTACGGAGGCGCGCGCGGTGGCCGCTCTCGCCACGATGATCAATCGGGTCAACATGATCTTCGAGCGCGACATCTCGGTCCGGATGGTCATCGTCGCCACGGCGATCTTCACCGATCCCGCGACCGATCCTTTCGACGGGCTCGATACCGGAAAGGCGCTCGACAAGAACCAGGCCGTCCTCGACGAGGTCGTCGGAACTGCCAATTACGACATCGGCCACGTCGTGGGGACTGCCGGGTCGGGTGGAGTTGCTGCGCTCGGCTCCGTCTGCGACCGCGAGTCGAAAGGAAGCGGCGCGACGTTCTTGGAGGCGCCGATCGGCGACGCTTTCGACGTCGACTACATGGCTCACGAGTTCGGACATCAGTTCGGCGCGGACCACTCGTACAACGCGAACGAGGGAGGCTCCTGCACGACTCGCGAGCCGAGCGTTGCGTTCGAGCCGGCGAGCGGATCGACGGTCATGTCCTATGTCTCGATCTGTGAAGACCAGGACCTCGGCCACGCTGCTGACCCGATGTTCAACGCGGGCGCGATCCAGCAGATGCTCCGACACACGCGCGCCGGCGGGCAGATCAATCTCACCTGCAGCGACGAGACGCCATGTTGTGGCCTCGCGAACCCGACTGCCGCCGAGAACCAGCCGCCGACCGTCACCGCAGCGGCTGCGTTCACCATCCCCGCGAATACTCCTTTCGCGCTGACCGCGCAGGCCTCCGACCCGGCGGACCAGCACCGCCTCACGTATTCGTGGGAACAGTACGACCGCGGCAATCCCGCTCCGCCGCACAGCGACGACGGCGTTCGTCCTCTGTTCCGCGTCTACCTGCCGACGACCTCCGCCACTCGCACCTTTCCGTCGATGAAATACGTTCTCGGGAACGGCAACGTGCCGCCGGCGACCTACAGACGGGCTGGAGACGAAAAGATCTACGTGACCGGAGAGACGCTCCCGATGACCGATCGGACGATGCGGTTCCGAGTCGTAGTCCGGGACAACCGCCCCGCTGACGGGTCGGTTGCCGGAACGGTCGGTTCTGCGGAGACGCTCGTCACCGTCGTAAGCGCTGCCGGACCGTTTGCCGTCACGACGCCTGGCTCGCCGGTCACCTGGGCCGCTGGCAGCCGGCAGCAGATCTCGTGGAACGTCGCCGGAACGAATGCTTCGCCGATCGCGGCGCAGAACGTCCGCATCACGCTGTCGACCGACGGAGGACAGACGTTTCCGTTCACGATCGCCGAGGTCCCGAACAGCGGGACCGCGACCGTGACGGTTCCCGGCGTGAACACGAACGCGGGTCGCATCAAGGTCGAAGCGATCGGGAACATCTTCTTCGACGTGTCGGATGCCGACCTGACGATCACCGGCGCAACGCCGAGCGGACGCAGGCGGTCAGTGGGGCGGTAACATCCGGACTGCGACGTGGGCCTCGCTCCCCCTCGGCGCCTTGACGGCGGGTGAAACTCCGTGCTCCTCCGTGTCCTCGGTGCCTCTGTGGTGAATCCACGTTCGGTTCACCACGGAGGCACAGAGAACACAGAGGGTGCACGGAGGCGAAGCGGGCGAGGCCCCGCCATTCGCCATTCGCAGACCAACCCTCGTGTCCTTAGAGCTACCTGTTGCGGACCGTGATGGTCTGGGCGATGAGATTGCCCGCCGCATCGCGGAAGGCTTTCACCCGGACGTTGTCGGCTACGCGCAGGTTTGACCCCGTCGTCGACGACGCCTTCAGCCGGACGATGAAGTCTTCGGTCAGCCAGATGCGGACGATCCGGCCGGTGGCGCGCTCGCGCACTCCGATCGTCGTCGCCTCTTCGAGCGTCTCGGAGATCGCGCCGTCGATCGTGACGACGCCGTAGCGGATGAACTCGTCGACGACGACGACGCTCGACCCGCCGGTGCCACTGCGCACGGTGGTCGCGACGAAGATGTCGCCGGCGCGGTTGTAGCTGCCACTGATCTCCGTCCGGACACCGACGACGAGGTCGCGCGCGCCGATGCGCCGCCCGCTCGAGTCTTCCGCACGGTTCATGTCGACGCGCACCGTCTCACGCGAGGTATCGACCCAGGCGAAGTTCGAGGCAGTGTCCACTCGCGAAACGAGGCCCTCGAGGGTCATGAACGTGCCGCCGGTCGTCGGAGCAGCAGACCCCTGCGCCACCCCCTGCACGACCTCGATCCGTTCTGCGGTGACCTCGTCGGCGGTCGGATTCCGCCGGTCTGCAGTGACCCGCACCCGGTCCCCGATCTCGAGGTTCGCGAGTCGGAACTCCTCCCCCTGATAGATCACCGGCGTACTGCGCGCCGCGCGGACCGTGATCATGCGTCGGTCCGGCGTCTGGATGACGAGCCGGCCTTCGTCGAGGTTGATCTGGCGGATGGTGCCTTCCATCGACGGCGCCGCAATCGCGGTTGCCGCGACCGACGGCATCGTCGGCGTCGACGCGCTGGAAGGAGAGCGGGTGCCGCCGACTCCGACCGAGCTCGCAGGCACCCGGCGCCCAAGGAGGGTGATGTAGGTCGCCACGACCACCCCGCTGCCACGGCCTGCACCGCGGACCTCGATCCGGTCTTCGAGCCGGATGTTCGAGAACCCGCTCGAGCCGGTGAAGATCTCCGGCCTGCCGGCGATCACGGTCCCGAACCCTTGGTACTCGGTCGCCACCGCATCCGCTTCGACGGTGACGCGGCTGCTTCCTTCGTCCGTCTCGATCTGCAGCCGATTGCGGCTGGCGTCGATGTCGATGACGGTCCCCGCGACCGAGCCGCGGGCACCCTCGCCAATGTCGCGCGCTGTCCTCCAGCCGGAACGATCCTGCGCAAAGGTGGACACCGAACAGAACAGGAGAATGCCGAGAACTACTCTATGTCGCCGCATCGCGACCTCCTGAATGCGCTTTCTGCGCAAACGGTACGCCAGTGGGGAGTTCCTCGGTCCCTTGGTCCCTCGGTTCCTCGGGAGCACGCATCCGACGAGGAGGCTCCCGAGGGACTCAGGGACTCAGGGACTCAGGGACCCAGGGACCCAGGGACCCAGGGACTCTCGTTAGACGCCCGACCGCTCGTGAACGACACGGCCGGCGATGACACCCATCCTGACCGCCCGGTCGTCGCCCAGGAAGATCAGGGCGGCGAGCAGGTCCTCCATCGACTCGGCGCGCTCGGTGCGCAGTTGCAGCAGCGGAGTCGCGTTGAGGTCGAGCGCGAGGAAGTCGGCCGACTTGCCCGGTTCGAGGCTTCCGGTCTCGCCGTCGAGCGTAAGGGCGCGCGCGCCACCGAGCGTGGCGAGGTACCAGAGGTGGATCGGCCCGAGGGAGACGCCCTGCACCTGCTGGACCTTGTAGGCATCCGCCATCGCGTTGAACATCGACGGCGTCGTCCCCGCTCCGATGTCGCTGCCGAGGCCGACGATCACGCCCGCCTCGAGAGTCCGGTGCAGCCTGAAGAGGCCGCTGCCAAGGAAGAGGTTCGAGTTCGGGCAGTGCGCCACGCGGGAGCCACGGCGCGCGAGGAGATCGAGCTCCTCGTCGCTGAGCCACACCCCGTGTGCCAGCACCGTCCGCTCGCCAAGCAGCCCGTAGTCGTCGTAGACATCGGCGTACTCGGCCTCGTTGAAGAGCTCCTGGACCCAGCGCACTTCGTTCTGGTTCTCGGAGATGTGGGTCTGGACCCACGCGTCTGGGAACTCCTGCTTCAGCGCCCCGGCCACCTCGAGCAGTTCCGGCGTCGAGGTCGGCGCGAAGCGGGGGGTGATCGCGTAGCCGAGCAGCCCCTGGTTGTGCCATCGCTCGAGCAGCCAGCGCGAATCCTCGTACGCCTTCGCCGGACTCGCATCGAGCAGGTACTCGGGCGCGTTCCGATCCATCATCGTCTTGCCGATGATCGCTCGGAAACCGCGCCGCTCCGCCTCCTCGAAGAAGATCTCGGTCGCAGGGCGGTGGATGGTGGAGAACACCATGGCCGACAGGGAGCCGTGGCGCAGGAGTTCTTCGAAGAAGGCCTTCGCGAGGATCCGGGCATAGCTCGGGTCCTCGAACTTCCGCTCGGTCGGAAACGTGTAGCGGTTCAGCCACTCGAGCAGGTGACCGCCGTACGAGCCGATCATCTCGAGCTGCGGGGCGTGGAGGTGGGTGTCGACGAACCCCGGGGTGAGGAGGACGTTCCGGCCGAGCTCGATCCGCTCGCCCCCTTCCGGAGCCTCGGCCCAATCGCCGACCCAGGCGATGCGCCCGTTGTCGTCCACGGCGACGCCGCCGTCTTCCCACGTCCGGTACGACGACGGCGCACCGCCCTTGAACGGGTCGGAGAGGGGAGTGAAGACGCGGGCGCGGTAAAGCTTCACGGGCGAATTCTAGCCGCGACCCGGAGTTCTCCGACAACCGCTCCGGGTACGAGCCGCGGAGCGGCGAAAGAATGTAGCCCGGGGCGCCAGCCCCGGGGGCCGCGGTGGAGGGGAAGCAAGCCGCGGAGCGGCGAAAGAGGCGGCGTCCGCAGCGCTGCGGCACCGATTTGAAATATACGCACAATAAATAATGATGATTTTAGCGAGCGATTACTTCTCGATCTCGTCCTCGGGCTCCCGCTCGCCGGCGAGCTTCTCGAGCACGTGAGCCTGCTGCCGCAGCAGCGGATCCTCCGTGTCGGCGACCGGGTCCTCGTCCTGGAGGGACGACACGAGCGACATCGAGCTCTGCGCCAGCGCCTCGGCGAAGGAGGCGTCGGACGGCACGACCATCTGCATCGCGTCCGAGGCCAGGCGTCCGCGGCGGTCGCGCTCCTCGGCCTCGCGGAACGAGCGGTCGAAGATCAGGAGTGTTGCGGCCAGCTTCTCGTACAGCTCGGCGGTCGCTCTGACGTCTTCGAGACAGTACGCGGCGATCTCGCGATGGCGCCCCGCCCGGTACCAGGTCTCGACGGAGCGGCCGTCGATCCCTTCGCTCTTCGACGTCTCGACGCCGAACGTCTTGCACGCGAGGTCCAGGTTGAACTTGAACTGGCGCGCGTTCGTGGTGCCGAAAAAGTTCAGCGCTTCGCGGAGGTCGCAGTTCGGATGGAACCCGTAGCGGTAGCCGACCAGATCGCGCTTCGGCGTGATGCCGTTGATCGCGGAGCGGATCATCAGGAACGGCCCGTCGAACTGGCGTCCGTTGAACGAGATGAAGCGGGAGTCGCTGTCGAAGAACTCCCAGAACTTCTCGAGGATCTGCTTCTCGGTCCCGGAGATGAACGTCCTGCTCCCGGCCTTCTCCGTCACGACGTCCGTCTGCCCCGGCACTTCGTAGAGCGCGCACGAGCGGCCGTCGTCGAGCCGGATCACGCCGATCGCGACGATCTTCCCGCGGAACGGGGAGAGGCCGCCGGCCCGCCGCGTCTCCTCGGCGTCTCCGTCGCCAAGTCCCTTGATCAGGTACTCACGGACGTAGGGATCGAGCTCTTCCCACGGCAGACCAACCGTTTCGATGTCGATGACGAGTTTCTTCATGGGGGGCTCCTCAGGTATGCCGATGAGATTACGACAGTGTGAGGACGTGTCGCATTCCGGGTTCCTCGGTCCCTGAGTCCCTCGGTCCCTCGGGAGGGTCGCCCTCGCCGGCGAGCTCACCTGGATCTCGCTCGCGACGTGCAGGCGTCGTGAAATCCCGAGGGACTCAGGGACCGAGGGACTCAGGAAAACTAAAACGGGCCCGCACGAATGCGGGCCCGCTGATCCACCATCGTTGGGGCCGGGACTACGCCGTCGCGGTCTCGCCCTTGAGGTTGTCGACGAGCTCCTTGACCGCGCCGGCCGACTTGTTGAGGGCTTCCTGCTCCTCGGGCTGCAGCGTGATCTGGATGATCTCCTCGATGCCGTTCCGGCCGAGCTTCACCGGGACGCCGACGAAGAGGTCCTTGATCCCGTACTCGCCCTGCAGGAACGCGGCGCAGGGAAGGATCTTGCGCTTGTCCTTGACGATCGCCTCGACCATCTCGACGGTCGCGAAGCCGGGGGCGTACCAGGCGGAGGTCTTGAGGAGGTTGACGATCTCCGCGCCGCCGCTGCGGGTACGGCTGACGATCGCGTCGATCCGATCCTTCGAGATCAACTCGGTGATCGGGATGCCGGCCACCGTCGAGAAGCGCGGCAGCGGGACCATCGTGTCGCCGTGGCCGCCGAGGACGAAGGCGTGGGTGTTCTCGACCGAGACGTTGAGCTCCATCGCGATGAACGCGCGCATGCGGGCGGAGTCGAGGACGCCGGCCATGCCGATCACCCGCTCACGCGGGAAGCCGGAGACACGGCGGGCGACTTCGCACATCGCGTCGAGCGGGTTCGAGACGATGATCAGGATCGCCTTCGGCGAACGCTTCGCGACTTCCTTCGTCACGCTGGCGACGATCTCTTCGTTCTTCCAGAGCAGGTCGTCGCGGCTCATCCCCGGCTTGCGCGGAAGGCCGGCCGTGATGACGACGATGTCCGAGTTCTCAGTGCCGTCGTAGCCATTCGAGCCGGTCAGGACGGTGTCGGACTTCTCGACCGGCGCCGTTTCCATCATGTCGAGCGACTTCCCCTGCGGAACGCCTTCGACGATGTCGACGAGAACGACGTCCGCAAGTTCCTTGAGCGCGATGCCCTGCGCAACCGTTGCGCCGACGTTACCGGCGCCGACTACCGTAACCTTCGTTTTCATCTTGATCCTCCGTGGCGTGCGATTGTTCGGCGCGGGATTGTATCGCTTACGTGCTGTGCGTCACGTGTCATTGGGCATGCATTCCTCGTCACAGAGTGACGGTGTCATGCTGACGGAACGGATCGGCACGATTGCCGAAAACCCCGACCCAGGGACTTCGGAATGCTGAGGGATTTCACTGCCACCGCCCAGGCCATCGGGGCCACCACCAAGAAGAGCGAGAAGGAGCGGGCGCTCGCCGCCTATCTCGTCTCGCTCGATGACGCATCCCTCGAGCGCGCCGCCGTCTTCTTCTCCGGCTCTCCCTTTCCGCGGCGCGACCAGCGGGTCACCGGGGTCGGCTGGTCGACCATCGCCGACGCCGTCGTCGAGGCGACCTGCCGGACCGCCGGCGAGCTCCGGGACGCCTACCCGGCGTTTGCGGACCTCGGCGACACCGTCGCCGGCCT
>JBAQWH010000252.1:0-1621 GCA_049298815.1 Thermoanaerobaculia bacterium
AAACCGCACCGCGCCGCGATTCGTCCCGACCGGGGCGACGATCGACAGCGTCCGGGTCCAGCCCGTGAGCGCCTCGGGCATGATCCCGATCGCCGAGACGCGCATCCTCGACGCCGCGGCGGTCAGCCCCCAGATCGAAGGCCGTCCGCGCATCAACAACGTCCAGTTCGTCGATGCCGATGCGAGCGACAGCAGGATCGGCATCTCGTTCGACCTCACCTCGCGCTGGACGGTCAACGGAAATCCGTCCGATCAGAGCATGGTGCGGCTCCTCTCCTACGTTCTCGAGAGCGAGGCGGCGATGCCGACGCGGTCGAACACGATCGACCTCGTTCGCCGCACCTACTCGAATCCCGATCACGCGCAGCCGGAGATTGCCGAGGCTCTCGCCAAGGTGCTTCGCAGCGAGGACCACGAAGGCGTCCGGATCCGTGCGGTCGAAACGCTCAAGGGGCTCCCGAGCGCCAGCGTGGAGCCGGCGAGCCGCGATGCGCTCATCGCCGCGCTGAAGAACGACCCGAATCCGTCGGTCCGCATCAAGGCGATCGAAGCGCTCGCGCAACTCGCCCGCACCGGCGCGCCGCTCGACGCAGAGGCCCTCGACACCCTTCGTCAGAAAGCCGCACAGGACGACGAGAACCTCTACGTCCGGGTCAAGGCCGCCGAAGCGCTCAGCGCCGTCCGTCCGTAACCGATGAAGACCGTCTCTCTCATCACGGCAGCACTGCTCCTCGGGACCGCCGGCGACCTCTTCGCCGCGGTCTCGAAGACCGACCGCTTCGTGCAGAAGTGGAACGCGCCGTCGAACACAGTCGTCATCGAGAACCCGATCGGCAACATCGAGGTCCACGCGACCGATGAGCCGATGGTCACGGCGACCGTCACCAAGACGGTGTCAGGAGTCGACGCCCGTGCGCTGGAAGAGGGACGCCACCTGACTGCGGTCGGCGCAGCCGGCGACGACAACATCCGCGTCCTCCGGACGGTGCTGCCACCGATTCGCTCGACGCGGTGGACGAGCAGCGTGTCATGGGTGGTGCGGGTCCCGCGCACGGTCCACGTCCGGATCGCGTCGAACTCGAGCGAACGGATCCGGGTGTCGGGCATCCGCGCGAACGTCATCATCAAGAACTTCAGCGGCACCGTCCTGATCGACAACGTCGGCGCGGCGGTGGTCGAGAGCGTCAACGGCAGCATCGTCTACGACGCTGGCAAGCCGTTCGCGAACGCGAAGCTGTCTTCGATCAACGGCGACATCCACGTGATCGTGGCGCCGGATGCGAACTTCCGCTGGGTGGCCGACACGATCAAAGGCGACTACCGCACCACCATGCCGGTGCGCGGGACCCTCATCGGTACCGTGCTCCGCGCGAGCGTCAACGCGCCGGGCGGCCCGATCATCGAGACGCTGGCGATGATGGGGCGGATCTACCTCCTGAGAAAGAACACCACGGCGGCGCAGGCGCAGTCGGTCCGGACCATGCGCGATTCGATCAGCCAGGTCCAGGCGGCCAGCCTTGCGGAAGCGACGCGGCAGCAGGTCGTGCAGGGGCGCTTCGCCTACCAGACCAGCCTCGGCAACGTCGCCGTCAACGAGGTGCGCGGCGAGGCGATCGTCCAC
>JBAQWH010000253.1:0-1806 GCA_049298815.1 Thermoanaerobaculia bacterium
CGGCGGACCGACCGCGCACGCAGCCGGGAGAGGCGGGGCTCGACAAACTCGTCTCCGACACGCTCTCCGGTCTCGAGCGTTCGACCCGCAAGCCGGGTGGGACTTCGCCGGGGATTGCGGTGCGACCGGCCGCTCCTCCGCCTTCCGTGATTCCTCCGCCGGCCGCGCCGGCCGCGGCTCCGAAACCGGCGGCCGCCGTTCCTTCCGAGCCGAAACCCGCATCTGCCGCCGCTTCTGCTGGAGCGGTGGCGGTCGAGACGCCACTGCCGGACCGCGTGCCGGTCTCTCAGCCGATCCTGACTCCCGAGAAAGAGGGAGAGGTGGCCGGCGCGACCGGCAACTTCGGTCAGTACGAACTGGCCGAGAAGATCGCAACCGGTGGGATGGCGGAGGTCTGGAAGGCGCGGATGCTCGGCGTCGAAGGCTTCCAGAAGATCGTCGCGATCAAGAAGATCCTCCCGCATCTGTCCGACAACCGCGACTTCATCGAGATGTTCGTCGACGAAGCGAAGCTCGCGGCCCAGCTGAACCACAACAACATCACGCACATCTACGACCTCGGCAAGCTCCAGAACTCGTACTACATCGCGATGGAGTACATCGACGGGTACGACCTGAAGACGATCCTCCATCGTGCGCACGACCGGGGCGAGCCGATGAGCGTCGAGCTCGCGCTGTTCATCGCGTCGAAGGTCGCCGCGGCGCTCGACTACGCGCACCGGAAGCGCGACTTCGAGGACCGCGAGATGGGCATCGTCCATCGCGACGTCTCGCCGCAGAACGTGCTGATCTCGCAGGAAGGCGACATCAAGCTGTGCGACTTCGGGATCGCCAAGGCCGCCTCGAAGGCGTCGCACACGCAGGCCGGCGCGCTCAAGGGCAAGCTGCAGTACATGTCCCCCGAACAGGCCTGGGGCCGGCCGATCGACCGGCGCTCGGACGTCTTCGCTCTCGGCTCGGTCCTCTTCGAGATGCTGACCGGTACGAAGCTCTTCTCGGGTGAGAGCGAGATGTCGGTCCTCGACCAGGTCCGCGAGGCGGTCGTGCGGAAGCCGTCGGAAGTCAACGACGAGGTGCCGCCCGAAGTCGACGCGCTTCTCATGAGCGCACTGGCGAAGGACCCCGCCGAGCGGTACCAGTCGGCCGGCGAGATGGCGCGCGACATCGACGCGATCCTCTACAGCTTCAAGCCGACGCCGACCAGCGCCGACCTCGCGATCTACCTCGACCGCCTCTGGGCCCCGATGGCCGAGCCGGCGCCGATGTCTCAGGCCGTGCCGAGCTTCGCCGATGCCCCCCGCGCGTTCTCCGACGTCATGACGTCGTCCTCGCCGGTGATCGTCGGGACGCCCGCTGCGATCGTGACGGCACCGGTCGTCGCGCGGATGCCGGAGCCGGTCGCGCCTGTTGCCGCAGCGTCGCCGTTCCGCGAAACGGAGCCCGAAAAGAAGAAATCTCCGCTCGTGTTCGCCGGGATCGCTGCAGGGGTCCTCGCCGTTGCGATCGGAGCGGCGGTCGTCTTCATGGGTGGCAAAGACGAGCCGGCGGTGTCGAGCAGCACGCCCGTCGCGCAGAGCACAAGCGCCGCAGTCCTTCCGACCACTGCGACGATTCCGGCGACGGCCTCGACGACGGCCGCCGACACCGTCGCACCGGCAACCGGGACCGCGATCGATCCGACCATGGTGGATCGGGAGGTCCAGCGACGCCTCGCGGCCGAGCGGACCAGGCTCGAGCAACAGAACCGCCCCCAGACGGCAACCTCCGCCCCGGAGCCCGCCGCGCGGGCAGCCGCACCCGCCGAAC
>JBAQWH010000254.1:0-3692 GCA_049298815.1 Thermoanaerobaculia bacterium
CACTGTTCGGCCGGCCGGAGCTGATCTCGCGACTGCTCGGCATCGCCGGGTTCCGACTGATTGCCGCGGGATCACGGAAGCTCGAGCCGCCGGCTCCCGCGTGGCTCGCCGAGCTCGACGCGCTGACGATCCGTGGAGCGATCCTCGACGCCTCGCGCGCCGAGTTCCGCGGACTTCGCGACGTCGGCAAGGGCCAGACTCCGTGGAACGACTTCGTCGAGCAGACGGTCCAGGGCTGGGTGGGGGCCGACCTCGTCGGCGCCACCGCGACCGAGCTGCGACGCCTCGCTCACGCCGACCCCTGCGCGATGGACCTCGGCGGGGCGCCCGAGCGCATCCATGCAGACCTTTCCTTCCTCACTCCCCGGATGGACTTCGGCACGCCGAGCCTGATCACCGCGATGGCGCGCGCAGCGGATACCGAGATCGCGATCGACGGAACGATGCGCGTGCTCGACGTGAAGCGCGCACTGGCCGCAGGCGCGCCGGTTCCTCAGTCGACGCCGTCCCCGTGCAAAGGCGCAACGTGGGTCTACGGCCCGACGCCGGACGGCGCCGCGAAGTTGCAGTTCACGGGCAAGGTGGTCGTTCCGCCGCGTGCGGTCAACGCACCGATTCCGACCGAGTTCGTCGTGCGGTGATCCGCGCGCATTCTTCTTTCACCACAGAGACACAGAGGACACAGAGATTCACAGCGCGGCTGCGCCGCAACCGAAGTTCGGGGGACTGCGATTCAGAGTGTCATCCTGAGCCGGCGGAGCGACGAAGGAGCGCAGCACGGCGAAGGACCCCCCGATTCTAAGCGGAGGTCGGGAGGCGGAAGCCTCAGCTGCGCGCGTTCCCCTCAGCCCGCCCTCCCGATTGCACCGGATCCTTCGCCGCGCTGCGCCGGCTCAGGATGACACGCGAAAGTCTCGCGCGGCGCGAGCTTTCCGTAACCCCTCGCACGGCGTGAGCGGGCAGAGGGAGACACGGAGCGAAGCGGAGTGCGGGTGAGGGGCTGGGTCACGGCGCCCCTCATCCGCCCCTCATCCGCCTTCGGCACCTTCTCCCCGCACGCGGGGAGAAGGATCTCGATGGGATGTGACGCTGCTTCGGCACTTCTTCGCGCGGGCGGAGAGCGTCATCGATCGGTTGCTACTTCGGCATCTCCGGCATCTTCGTTCCGTAGAAGTACTGGTCGAAGAACGGGCGGTAGTCCTTGCCGCCGTCGACCCGCTGGAGCAGGGCCGCGACGTCGCCGGTGGTCACGTACCTCCAGCCGAAGATTCCCTGCAGCGATCGCAGGAACGTCAGGAACTTGTCGTCGCCGAGCTGCTTGTGCAGGACGCCGAGGAGATAGGCCCCCTTGTCGTAAACGAGATGCGTCCTGTACACCATCTGCATGTACCCGTCGTCCTTGAGCCGGATCCGGTTCGCCAGCGCGATCGACGACACCTCGGTCGCGTCCTTCGCGTTCGCGCGCCAGGTGGCGACCATCGAGTCGTAGGCGCTCTTCCCCTTCAGCTGCTTGATCGCGAGCGCCGACGAGTACTCGGCGAACGACTCGGTGATCCACTGCTCCTCTTCCGAGCCCATCTTCGCGACGTGGCCCCAGTACTGGTGGGCGATCTCGTGCGCGAAGCGGTGGTTGATCCCCTGCGAAAAGAGCTTGTTGTCGTCACCCATGGTCGGGTTGAACGCTTCCTTCGTGATGAACATCGTCCCGGGAGGCGCCTGTCCGAAGCCGAGGGAGTTGATCTCGATGATGTTGAACTCCGGGAACGGGAACGGTCCGAGCCACGGCTCGTAGAACTTGATCAGCTTGTACGCGAGGTTGTTCAGCTGCTTCATCGCGCGCGGGTTGTTCTTCCCGTACGACGCGACGCGGATCGTGAGAGCGCCGTCGTCGTAGACCTGCGTGTCGACGAAGTACCGGCCGCCGTGCGCGATCGCAAACTGCACCGGCCTCTCGATCTTCGTCTCGACGACGTTGTAGTCGCCCTCCTCGCCGCTGCGGATCGTCTTTCCGGGAGTGAACGCGACGAACGGCTTCTTCACCTTCACGAGCGAATGCACCGTGTAGTACTGGCCGTTGAGGTCGGGCTGCGGGAACCATGGCTCGACGCCGAGCTGCCACGTCGCGTCGGCGTTCGGACGGTAGAGAAAGTCGCCGTCGATCGTGAACGTCAGGTTCGCCGTCTGGTTCGCCGGAACGGGAGCGGGCAGGCCGACGACGATGCTGCCGTTCTCGTGATGGAACGAGAGCTCCTTCCCCGCGGCATCGGTGACCTTCCTGACGTTGAACTTCCGGGGCTTGTAATTCGTGTCGTAGGTCGTCGAGTAGAGGTCGAAACGGAAGACGCGCTGCGCGGCGACGCGCGGCATGATCGTCTCCGTGATCGTGAGCGCGCCGTTCTCCTTCTCGTCGCCGACGAGCGTGTAGTCGATGTGAGTCAGGAGGTAGGAAGGCTCGGAGAAGGCGCGGCGCGCGCGGCCGACCGGCGCGTCGGAAATCGGCGAAGGCCAGTAGTGACGGACGAGCTCGCGGATCGGAATCGAGTGCTGCCGGTTGAGCGCATACAGCCCTTCGCTCTTCGTGTCGACGGTGTCGAGGATGTAGAGCGCCGGCTGCTTGCCGCCTGCGAACTCCGCGACGGCGACCGGCAGGCCCGGGCTGTCGATCCGCTGCTTGATGAGCAGATGCGTGGCCGGCGTCGTCAGCTGACGACCGAGGTCTTCGCGGAACTCCTTGAACGCGGCGTCGAGCGAGGCTGCGCCCGAGGTGAGCTTCGGCAGCTCGATGCCGGCGCTCCGGAGGTACATCCGCTCGAAATCGGTCGTGATGACCTGGACGCCGTCGGCCTCGGTCAGCTTGAAGTCGGAGGCTTTGCGGGTGTTGAAGCGGACGTTCGGCGCTTCGTCGGCGTCGGACGTGCGGTATTCGAGCGTCCCCTTGCCTGAGAAGAAGAGCCCGATCTGCGTGTCGCCCGCCTTCACCACGGCGGCGCTCCCGGAGGCGAATGTGACCGTCATCCGTTCCGAGAGGACGAGCTTCACGTTCTGGACGGCCGCCGTCTCGCCGAGCGTCGGATTCGTGATCACCTCTGCGAGCGCGGCGACCGGTGGGGGATCGGCGCCAAAGGAGCTGATGGCCAGGAGCAGGACGGCTAGAGCGCAGAGCGTAGTACGCATGAGAGACCTCTCGTAAGTTTTGACGGACAGGTTCGCACGGAACGGCTCGAATCGGGAGGTGAGATCGGTCACCGCTGTCGAGGGCGCTCGCCGGGCCATCCGGCCGCCGTGCAACTGCGACGCGACGTGCCACGCGAATATCACACGACGAACGTGAGATCGGTTACGCTTTCCTGTCCCCAACCAGTCCCAGGAATCACCGACCCCGTCTTCTACAGGAGGTTGCATGCGCCGAGGTCTCATCGCTCTCGGGATCGTCCTATTGGCGACTCTGCCGCTGGACGCCCAGAACCTGAATCAATGGACTCGCCTGCCGGGAATGCGCTCGGCGGGACAGATCACCCGCGACGCGAACGGCGTCCCCTACATCCGAGCGCTGTCCGACTACGACGCCGTGTTCCTGAACGGCTGGGTGCACGCGCAGGACCGGCTCTTCCAGATGGACGAGAACCGGCGCACGGCGCACGGCACGCTCGCCGAGCTGCTCGGCACGCCGGCGCTCAGCTCGGACGTCCAGC
>JBAQWH010000255.1:0-2402 GCA_049298815.1 Thermoanaerobaculia bacterium
CCGTACGCGAGCGCCTGCGCCTGTGCGTCGACGCCCGGAAACGAAGGGAGCAGCGACGGGTGGATGTTGAGGATCCGGTTGCGGAACCGTTCGACGAACGAAGCGCTGAGCAGCCGCATGTAGCCGGCGAGCGTGACGTAGTCCGGTGCGGCCGCCTCGAGGACCTTCAGCACTTCGGCTTCGTGCAGGGCGCGCGACGCGAACGCGCGGTGGTCGATCGCATGGGCATCGTAGCCGTGCCGGCGCGCCGCCTCGAGTCCCGCTGCGTCGGGACGGTTCGAGATCACACAGACGATCTCCGCGGGGAGCCTGCCGGCCGCGATCGCGGCGTGAATCGATTCGAAGTTGGAGCCGCGGCCGGAGAGAAGGACCGCCAGGCGCATCAGCCGATCCACGAGGCGAATCCGCTCGGCGGCTCGTCGTAGACGACCCGGCCTCTCCCCTTCACCACGTTCCCGATGAAGTAGTGCGTCTGCCCGATCTCCGAGAAGTGCTGCGAGACCCTGGCCGTCTCGTCGGGGGCGACGATCAACACCATACCGATCCCCATGTTGAAGACGCGGAGCATCTCGTCACGGTCGACGTTTCCGGCCTGGTGGATCTCCTTGAAGATCGGGAGCACCGGCCACGAGCCGAGCTTCACCACCGCGTCGAGCGTCTCCGGCAGTACGCGCGGGACGTTGTCGGTGAGCCCGCCGCCGGTGATGTGCGCCATCGCATGAACGCGCCGCTGCTCGACCAGCGGCAGGAGCGGCTTCAGATACGAGATGTGTGGCTGCAGCAGCGCCTCGCCGATCTTCCCGACCTCGGGGAGGATCGACTGGAAGCCGAGGCCCGCGTTCTCGAACACGCGGCGGGCGAGCGAATAGCCGTTGGTGTGGAGTCCGACGGAAGGGAGTCCGATGAGGATGTCGCCCTCGCGCACCGCCTTTCCATCGATCAGCCGGCTCTCATCGACCACGCCGACGATGAAGCCGGCGATGTCGTAGTCGTCGTCGCCGTAGAAACCGGGCATCTCGGCGGTCTCGCCGCCGATCAGAGCGCAGCCGTTCTCCTTGCACGCGCGAGCCATGCCGCGCACGACGTCGGTCATGACCGGCGGGCGAAGCTTGCCGGTGGCGTAGTAATCGAGGAAGAACAGCGGCCGGGCGCCCTGGACGAGGATGTCGTTCACGCAGTGGCTGACGAGGTCGTAGCCGACGGTGTCGTGCACCCGCATCGCCTGAGCGACGCGAAGCTTCGTGCCGACCCCGTCGGTCGAGGAGACCAGGATCGGGTGCTCCATCCCTTCGAAGCGGGCGCTGAACAGGCCGCCGAACGACCCGATGTCGGAGCGGACGCCCGCCGTGAACGTGTCCCGGGCGATCCGCCGCACGGCACGAAGCGCGTCGTCCTGAGCATCAATGTCGACGCCCGATTCGCGGTAACTGGTCTTCTTGTCTGTCACGAAAGCGAGTCTATCGCACCGAGTGCCGAGGACTGATGGGTGGGTGCGGCGCCACGGGCGCCGCACTCCAAAGCGGTGCGCTGTCGCGCCCCGCGAAACCGCGCAAAAAACCAGAGGTTTCTACGGCACCCGGTAGAGCGCCGCGCCCCAGTGCAATCCCGAACCGAGCGCGGTGAAGCAGACGAGCATGCCGGACCGGATCCGGCCGTCCTGCACGCACTCGTGGTAGAGCAGCGGCAGCGTCGCGGCGGTCGTGTTGGCGTACCGCTCGATGTTGTGCGGAACTTTCTCCGCGGGGAGCCCGAGTTGCTTGCCGACGCCTTCGATGATCCGGAGATTTGCCTGGTGCACCAGCAGGACGTCGAGGTCGTTCACGCTCACGCCGGCGTCCGCGCAGACCTGCCGGACGGCCTCCGGCATTTTCGTGACCGCCTGCTTGAAGACTTCGCGCCCTTCCATGACCGGGATCGGCTCGATGTTCGCGACCTGCTCGGCGTCGACGTAGGGACGCCTGCGGAACCCGACCCCCGGAACGTGGAGCGCTTTCAACAGCGATCCGTCGGTGAAGAGCCTCGTCGCCAGAAGGCCCTCGCCCGCGCGCTCGCCCGGTTCGAGGATCGCCGCGCCGGCCGCGTCGCCGAAGAGCACGGTGCGGTCGCGGATCTTGGTGTTGAGCGCGTACTCCTCCGGTGTGACCTCGCGGTCGCTGAGGCCGATCGTGACGTCCCATCCGGCACCCCACGGCATGAACGCGCTGTGAAGCTCGGCGCCGACGAGCAGGATGCGGCGGAACTTGCCGCTGCGCAGGAGTGAATCGGCGAGGTCGAGACCGAAGAGGAAGCCGGAGCATTGCTGCCGGATGTCGAACGTCGGCACGGACTGCGGAAGCCCGAGGCGCGTCTGCAGGATCGGACCGTTCCCGGGGAAGAAGTAGTCGGGGGTCATCGTCGCGAAG
>JBAQWH010000256.1:0-10711 GCA_049298815.1 Thermoanaerobaculia bacterium
AAGGCAAGGTGGCCGAGGCGATCGCGAAGTTCGACGAGGCGCTCGCCGCGAAGCCGGACCTGACCGCCGCCTGGATGGCGCTCGCGAAACTGCAGGCGCGTGAGAAGAACTGGCCGAGGGCGATCGAAGCCGCAAACAAGGCGCTCGAAGTCGACGCAGAAGACGGCTCGATGTGGGCGGTCCTCTACCAGGGCTACACCGCGACCGGCGACAAAGCGAAGGCCGAGGAAGCGAAGAAGAAGATGCCGGCGAATGCGGGCGTGCTCTTCAACGATGCGGCGCGGGCGATCAACGCCGGCAACGACGCGGAAGCCGAGCCGCTCCTCAAGCAGGCGATCGAAGCCGATCCGGAGTTCGCGCAGGCGTACTACGAGCTCGGCATGGTCTACGTCCGCACCGGCAACGGTCCCGAGGCCAAGGCCAACCTCGAGAAGTACATCGAGATCGAGCCGACCGGCAAGGACGTCGCCACCGCGAAGGAAATGCTCAAGTACGTGAAGTAGACGGATCTCCGGATCTGCAGTGAAAGGGGAGCGGCGACGCTCCCCTTTTTGTTTCCTTTCGAGTCGGGTGAAATCGGCTCGATGGTGACGGCGTTGCGCTGGAGGTCAGGAGCAATTCAATGTCGAACCGACTCGCGGTTGCCGCAATCGTCCTCTTCTTGGCCGCCTGTACCTCCATGAAGTCCGAAAGCGGCCTCGGGGCCGCGAAGAACGACGTCGTCCAGCCGGACGTGCTCGTCGTTCAGTTGAGCCGGATCCCGAATGCCGCCCGGCATGTCACCGGCGCAATCCCGATCCAGTTCGGCGTGCGGGTGACGAACCGCGCCGACCATCCCATCCTGCTGACGAGGGTGAGCGTGGCGTCGATGGGCGACGGCGCGTACAACCTGACGCAGAGCGCACACCCGTTCAAGCTGTGGATCAATCCCTCCGAGGAGGGGGAGGTTCGCTTCTGGGCGCCGGCGTCGATCGAGAGCGCGAGCATCGTCGGGGCGAACGGGCCTGTCACGGTCCGAGCGACCCTCACGTTCGACTCCAACGTGGGTCAGTTCGAGAAGATCGTCGTCCAGCAGGTGAACGAGTTCGGCAGGGCCGAGGTCGGTCGCGGCGGCACGGGCCGGTGACGGGAGAGCGTCACCCGGCCTGTCGTCACGCCTCCGGCTCGTAGCCGAGGACCGGTGCGAGCCAGCGCTCGACCTCGTCGCGCGGCATCTGCTTGCGAACCTCGTAGTCGGCCACCTGGTCGCGGCCTATCCTGCCGACGGCGAAATACCGCGCCTCCGGATGCGCGAAGTAGAGCCCGCTGACCGAGGCCGCCGGCGACATCGCGCACGACTCGGTGAGGTGGATCCCGAGCTCCTCCGCCCCCAGCAGGCGGAAGAGCGTCTGCTTCTCGGTGTGGTCCGGGCAGGCGGGATAGCCGGGAGCCGGGCGGATGCCGCGGTACTTCTCCGCGACGAGGTCCTCGCTCGAGAGCTGCTCGGCCGGCGCATACCACTCGCGGCGCACGTCGCGATGGATCATCTCCGCGAGCGCCTCCGCGAGGCGGTCGGCGAGCGCCTTCGTCATGATCGCGTTGTAGTCGTCGTGGTCCTGCTGGAACCGCGTGACGAGCTCGTCGACCCCGATCCCTGTGGTCACGGCGAAGGCGCCCACGTAGTCTCCCTCCCCGCCGTCCTTCGGCGCGACGAAGTCCGCGAGCGCGAGGTTGTGGCCCGTGTTCGTCTCCTGCTGCTGCCGCAGCGTGTGGATCGTCGCAAGCAGTTCGCGGCGCGCGTCGTCGGCGTAGACCTCGATGTCGTCTCCGACAGCGTTCGCCGGCCAGATCGCCCAGACGGCACGGGCTTCGAGGAGGCGCTTCTCCACGATCTCGTCGAGCAGCCGTCGTGCGTCGTCGAACAGCTCCTTCGCACGCGGCTCCTCGAGGATCGCCGGGTAACGACCGCGCATCTCCCACGCCGAGAAGAACGGTGACCAGTCGATGAACGGCACGATCTTCTCGAGAGGGATCGCCGTCGCGGTCCGGACGCCGGTGAACGAAGGCGTGGCCGGGGCGTGCGTCAGCGACAGTCTCCGGCGGCGGGCCTCCTCGATCGAGAGCAGCTTGCGGTCGCCCGCCCGGGCTTCCTGGTCGGCGCGCAGCTTGTCGTAGCCCTCGCGAATCTCGGTGGCGTAGGTTGCGCGGCGATCGCTGAGAAGCGAGCTGACCACGCCGACGGCCCGCGAGGCGTCGAGGACATGGATCGTCGCGCCGGAGTAGCGTGGCGCGATCCGCACCGCGGTGTGCAGCTTCGACGTGGTCGCGCCGCCGATCAGCAGCGGGACCGTGAACTTCCGGCGCTCCATCTCGCGGGCGACGTGGACCATTTCGTCGAGCGACGGGGTGATGAGACCCGACAGACCGACGATGTCGGCTTTCTGCGCCACCGCTTCGTCGAGGATCCGGTCGGCGGAGACCATCACGCCGAGGTCGACGACGTCGTAGTTGTTGCAGCCGAGGACCACGCCGACGATGTTCTTACCGATGTCGTGAACGTCGCCCTTGACGGTCGCGAGCAGCACCTTGCCGCGCGCGGACAGATCGCCGGCCGCAGCCTTCTCCGCCTCCATGAACGGCAGGAGGTACGCGACGCCCTTCTTCATCACGCGTGCGCTCTTGACGACCTGCGGAAGGAACATCTTCCCGGCACCGAAGAGGTTGCCGACGATGTTCATGCCGTCCATCAGCGGACCTTCGATGATGTCGAGAGCACGCGCGTACTTCGTGCGCGCTTCCGCGAGGTCTTCCTCGATGTGGTCGACGATGCCGGCGACCAGCGCGTGCGCGAGACGCTCCTCGACGGTGCCGGCCCGCCATGCGGCGGCCTCCTTTGCGGTGAGCGTCCTCCCCTGCGTCTTCACGGTCTCCGCGAAGGCGATCAACCGCTCGGTGGCATCCGGACGTCGGTTCAGGAGGACGTCCTCGACCAGCGCGAGGAGGTCCTTCGGGATCTCTTCGTAGATTCCCAGCTGACCGGCGTTGACGATGCCCATCGTCAGCCCGGCGCGGATCGCGTGGTAGAGAAACGCAGCGTGCATCGCCTCGCGCACGACGTTGTTTCCACGGAACGAGAACGAGACGTTGCTGATGCCGCCCGACGAGCTGGCGAGAGGGAAACGGCGGTGCAACTCGCGGACTGCCTCGATGAACCCGACGCCGTACGCGTTGTGCTCCTCCATCCCGGTCGCGACGGTGAGGACGTTCGGGTCGAAGATGACGTCGGTCGGATCGAACCCGATCTCGTCGACGAGGATCCTGTAGGCGCGTGAGCAGATCTCGACCTTCCGCTCGACGGTGTCGGCCTGGCCCTGCTCGTCGAAGGCCATGACGATCACCGCGGCGCCATAGCGTCGGCAGAGGCGCGCGTGCTGCCTGAAGACGTCCTCCCCCTCCTTGAGGCTGATCGAGTTGACGACCGCTTTTCCCTGCAGGCACTTGAGCCCGGCCTCGAGCACCGACCACTTCGAGCTGTCGATCATGATCGGGACGCGCGCGATGTCGGGCTCGGAAGCGATCAGGTTGAGGAACTGCGCCATGACCGCCTCGGAGTCGAGGAGCCCCTCGTCCATGTTGACGTCGAGGATGTTGGCGCCGTTCTCGACCTGCTGGCGCGCGACCGTCAGCGCGGCGTCGAGGTCGCCCGCTTTCACGAGCTGCGCGAACTTCGGCGAGCCGGTCACGTTCGTCCGCTCGCCGACCATGATGAAGTTCGATTCGGGCGTCACGGTGAACGGCTCGAGACCGCTGAGGCGGAGGTGCTTCGCCACCGGCTGCGGGACGCGCGGCGGGAGATCGCGCACGATCTCCGAGATCACGCGGATGTGGTCCGGGCCCGTGCCGCAGCAGCCGCCGACGAGGTTCAGCCAGCCGTTCTCCGCATAGTCCAGCAGGACGGCCGCCATCTCCTCAGGCGTCTCGTCGTAGCCGCCCAGCGCATTCGGAAGTCCCGCATTCGGGTAGCAGGAGATGAAGACCGGCGCGATGGTCGCGAGCTCCTCCACGTACGGCCTCATCTCCTCCGCGCCGAGAGCGCAGTTGATGCCGACGGCGAGCAGCGGCGCGTGAGAGATCGAGTTCCAGCAGGCCTCGACCGTCTGGCCTGAAAGAGTGCGGCCCGACGCGTCGGTGATCGTGATCGACGCGATGATCGGCAGACGGATGCCGGTGTCCGCGAAGTACTTCTCGATCGCGAAGAGCGCCGCCTTCAGGTTGAGCGTGTCGAACGTCGTTTCCGGCATCAGGATGTCGGAGCCGCCGTCGACGAGACCGCGGACCTGCTCGTAGTACGCATCGACGAGCTCGTCGAACGAGACCGCGCGGAACGCGGGGTTGTTGACGTCCGGGGAGAGCGACGCGGTCCGGTTGGTCGGTCCCAGCGAGCCCGCGACGAAGCGCGGGCGGTCGGGAGTCGAGAAGGCATCGCAGGCTCGCCGCGCGATGCGGGCGGCCGCGAGGTTGATCTCGTAAACCTTGTCCTCGAGCCCGTAGTCCGCGAGCGAGATCGCCTGCGCGTTGAAGGTGTTGGTCTCGAGGATGTCGGAGCCCGCCTCGAGGTACGCGCGGTGGATCTCCTCGATGACCTGAGGCTGCGTGAGGTTGAGCAGGTCGTTCGCCCCTCGGAGGTCGCGCGGATGATTCGCGAACGCTTCACCGCGGAATGCCGCCTCGTCGAGCTGGTAACGCTGGATCATCGTCCCCATCGCCCCGTCGAGCACGGCGATGCGCCGGGTCAGCAGGTTGCGAATCTCTTCTGTACGGTCAGGCTGTGGCATCGAACTCTCCCAGAAAAACAAAAAGCCCCGCGTCATGCGGGGCTGCTCGCGATCCAGCTGCGTCGCGTTCCGGCTCTTTAGCTTTTTTTAGCCTGGTTGCAAGCAGCCCCCAAATCACTCCAGGTCCGGGCACTGTATGCGGGGAGGTTCGGGAGTGTCAAACGGGGAGTTCCTGAGTTCCTCAGGGTTCCTCGGGTTCCTCGGGGTTCCTCGGGTTCCTCGGGTTCCTCGGGGTCTGTTAGTTCGCCGTGAAGGACGTCGTCAGCAGGGATGAGGAGGCCCTGCGTGTCATCCTGAGCCGCCGATGCCCCGGAGGGGCTGAGGACGGCGAAGGATCCCGAAGTTAGGTGCGGGGGCGTGAGGTGGGAGCCGCACGCCGCGCCCGTCTTCCCTCTCAGCCACCCTCCCGCCTGCACCGGATTCTTCGCCCCGTAACCCGAGGAACTCAGGGACCGAGGAACTCAGGGACCCAGGGACCCAGGGACCGAGGAACCGAGGGACCCAGAAACTCAGGGACCGAGCTCCGGCGTGCTGCGCTTCCTCTCGCTCTCGTCCTTGAGCGGCAGCCGCTGCATCTCGAGCAGCGTGATCCGGAGGACCGATCCGAGGGTGAAGCCGGTCGGAAAGCAGTGCGGGATGCGGAGACCGCCTCCGGACAGCTCGAGGAAATCGAGCGGCGGTTTCCGGCGCGCGAGCACGTACGCGAGCTTGCGCGGGAGGTCTTCGCGATCGTCGACGTTGAGATGGAGCGGCTGCAGGTAGTAGCCAAAGTGCATCTCGCGGAGCGCGGGCCGGCCTCCCGCGAATTCAGGAAGCGTGACGCTCAGCTTCAGCGAGCCGAAGATCCAGTTCTCCGCGGCGAACTCGCCGCGCCAGAAGTCCTCTTCCTCTTCACTCAGGTGTTCGAGGCGCATCAGCGAACGTTTTCCATGACCCGTCCGAACTGTCCGGGGCCGCGAAAACCTTCCATCCGCCCCATCTCGATGCCGTCGGCGGCGGCGAAGATGACGGTCGGAAACGCCCGCACGCGATAGAGGTCCTGCAGGCGTTGAACCGGCGGCCTGTTGGTCCCCTCTTCCTGCTTCCGGTCGACGACGCGGACCGGGACGAAGCGGCGGTTGATCTCGGCGACGAACTGCGGGTTCTTGAAGACTTCATCGTCGAGGCGGTGGCATGGGGGACACCACTCC
Organism: Thermoanaerobaculia bacterium; assembly: GCA_049298815.1. GTDB lineage: Bacteria > Acidobacteriota > Thermoanaerobaculia > Gp7-AA8 > Gp7-AA8 > JBAQWH01. The sequence continues at coordinate 6,005 of JBAQWH010000256.1, forward strand.
GCGGTGAAGTCGTACATGATCGGCTTCCCGGTGCTCGCAGCGACGGACTTCGCGCTCTCGAGCGGGACCCACTGCACTGCGGTTCCGCTCGCACGCTCGCCGGTCGCCCAGACGACGATGCGCGCGATCACCAGCAGCACGCCGAGAACCAGCAGCCAGACCGGCACGGAGCGCTGGCGGGTGCGGTCGATCACTTCAGTCGGCGCCATACGGGACCTCCCGTCTCCGGTAGATCAGCGACGCGGCGATCAGGAGCAGCACGCTGTTGCAGACGACGAGCAGCATCCAGTGCGGATCGAGCCTCGCGGGGCGGTCGGGGAAGAGGTTTCCGCTGATCCACGAAAGCAACGCGCCGACCCAGGGATTCGAGGCGATGAGCCCTCCGAGCCAGCCGATGAAGCCGCTCTTCGCGTTCCGGAAGACCACGAGCACGGTCAGCAGTCCCTGCAGGACGACCTGTGCGAGGAAGTAGGCCGCGACGTTGAAGTACGAGCGGAGGAAGCTGCCGAAGAACGCCAGCATGGAGCAGACGAGCACGATCTCGAGGGAGACATTCAGGGCGGCGATGGCGGCGCGGTCGATGTCGCGACCGCCGACCCAGTAGAGCCGCGCGACGATCTCGGCCATGAGGGCCGCGGCCGCGACGATCCAGGTCGTCAGTACCGCCCCGGCCACGCGGCTGATCGCGTAGACCGAGCGGTTGATCGGTTTGGTCAGGATCAGCTGCAGCGTCCCGGTTGAGAACTCCTGGCCGAGGACTTCCGCACCGACGACGATCGCCACGAGGAAGACCAGGGACGTCCAGAATGAGCCCGGCTCGATGTGCGCCGCGATCATCCCGCCGACGACCGTCGAGCCCGCGAGCGCGATGAACAGGATCGACGTGAAGTGCCGCCGCAGGCTCTCGAAGATCACGACGGCGTTCATCCGTTCCCCCTGAAGATTCCCTCGAGGTCGGCCTTGTGGCGGCGGACGTCGATCACGCCCACTCCGGCCGCCGAAAGATCGCGAACGAGGCGCGCAATGCCGGCGTCGTCCTCGACGCTGACGACCAAGGTGTTCCCCTTCGGCGCAGAGCCGGCGAGCTCCGCCACCCTCGCATCGTCGAACGTTCCGGGCATCATCGTGACCGCGACGACGACGTGGTCGGCGTGTCGCAGCCGCTCCTCGCGTGAGATGACGCCGCCGGAGAGGAACAGCACCCGGTCGCAGAGCCTCTCGACCTCGGCCAGCTGATGCGAGTTGAGGAGAACGAGCGCTCCGCGCGCCTTCTGCTCGGTGATGACCTCGCGCATCAGCATCACGCCGTTCGGATCGAGTCCCGACGTCGGCTCGTCGAGGAATACGAACTCCGGATCGTGAACGAGCGCCTGGCACATACCGAGCCGTTGCAGCATCCCCCGCGAATACTGCGAGAGCTTCTTGCCGGCGGCGTCGGCGATCCCGAGCCGCTGCATCCAGTACCTGACGCCCTCGTCGGCCTTTCGTGGATCGAGTCCTGTGAGGAGGGCCATGTAGCGGAGGAACGCGAAGCCGGTGGCGTGGCGGTCGAAGTTCATCCGCTCCGGGACGAATCCCGTCCGCCGCCGGATCCCGAGGTCGTCGTTCGGAAGGCCGTCGATCGTGATCTCGCCGTCGTCCGGCTCGAGGAAATCGAGGAGGCACGACATGAGCGTCGTCTTCCCGGCTCCGTTCGGACCGATCAGCCCGACGACCTCGCCGCGCGCGATCTCGAGGTCGATCCCCTTCAGCACGGGATGCGTGCGCCGAAAGGAGTGGAATGCCTTGGTGACACCGCGAACGCGGAGAGCCGTCATTGCTCGCTGCGCGTCCTGAGCTTGTCGAAGATCTCCGCGACCTTCACCTGGTGGAAGTCGTTGATGGTCTTCTGCAGGTCGGTCTCGAGCGACTCGGCCACCTCTTCGGTGTAGACCTTCTTCAGCGCTCCTCCCAGATAGACCTTCGTCTCGATCCGCCACTGCGGACGGATGAAAAACTCGGTCTGGATCGTGAGCTTCTTCTCCCCGACGTCGAACGCGTCGAGGCGGCCCATGGGTGGCTTTTCGGGCTCGAGCATGCGCGTATGGTAAGTCAGGAGGGGCAGTCGTTAGTGGTTAGTCGTTAGTCGTTAGTGGTCGGTGGTCAGTGGTTAGTGGTCAGTGGTTAGTGGTCGGTGGTCGGTGGTCAGTGGTCAGTGGTCGGTGGTCGGTGGTCGGTGGTCAGTGGCCAGTGGTCAGTGGCCAGGAGGTCGAGGGAGGCGGGCCATGCAGGGTCCGCCGCTTGATTCATGCCGCGTGATCCCCGACAACTGACGACTAACCACTGACCACTGGCCACCGACCACTGGCCACTGGCCACTGGCCACTCACCGATCGCGTCGAACGCTGCGCCGGCACTTCGCTTCGGCGCGGCTCTCGATCTGCCGGACCCGCTCGCGGGACAGCCCGAGGATCTCTCCGACGTCGCGCAACGTGAGCTCGTCGTCCTGCAGGATGCCGTAGCGGAGCTTCATGACGGTCCTCTCCTGCAACGGCAGCTCGTCGACCGTCTTCTGCACGGCGCCGTGCTCCTTGAGGCCCTGCAGGTACGGCAGCCGATCGTTGTCGACGTTCTGTGTCACGCCGGGGGCGAGGTCGCCGAGCTCGTACCAGAAGCGGAACCACGCGCGCGAGTTCGGGTTCGTGTAGAGGAGCAGGACTGCGAGCTCGCCTTCTCGTACGCCGAGCTTCTCGCAGACGGTCTTCTTCGCGCGATCGAGCAGGGAGCCGACCTCCTCGGGCGGGCGGTTGAGGAACTCGGCCATCTCTTCGCGGGTCTTCGGCAGGTTGTCGGTGACCCCGTGGCGGAGGCTCAGGACGAGCCGCTCCTTCGGTGAGAGCGCGGAGATGTGGTTCAGCAGCTCTTCGCGCCGCGAGACCTCCTGCATCTCGTCCTCGGCGGAAGGGATCGCGGTCTGCTCGATCAGGTCCTCGAGGTGGGTGTGCGACTCCTCGTCGAGCTCGGCGCTCAGCGAGTAGTTCTCGACGTTCGCGCGGAGAAGCGTCTGGACTTCGGACACGCTGATGCCGAGCGTGGTTGCGAGCTCGTCGGGCGTCGGCATGTGGTTGCCCTCCGACATCGCCGTCGCGATCGCCTTCTCGAGCCGGTACATCAGGTTCGCCCGTTTGGGAGGCAGGCGGAAGGCCCCGGCCTGTTCCGACAGCGCGTGCAGGATCGCCTGTCGGATCCACCAGACGGCGTACGTGATGAACTTGACGTTCTTGTCCGGGTCGTACTTCTTGGCCGCGTGGATGAGACCGATGTTCCCTTCGTTGATCAGATCGAGGAAGAGAACGTGGGCGTTGCGGTAGCGCTTGGCGTACGAGACGACGAACCGGAGATTCGCCTTGACCAGCTCCTCGATCGCGCTCTTGTCGTTCTGCTTGGCGCGCTCACCGAGCTCGCGCTCCCGCTCCGGCGTCAGCCGGGGGATCTTGGCGATCTCCTGCAGATATTGGTTCAGGAGATCGTACGAGTCGTCTCGGTCCTGGCGCCGCATCATGTCGGGGAGCGGTCATTCTACCCCGACGATGATGCGGTTCCGGCTCATCGGCGAGCGATCTGGGAAACGTCCTTCGGCTGGTTGATCTGGCGTGCGAGCGCTGCGGCATCGACCTCGACGCGGACGAGCGTCGTCTCGCTGCTTTCGTGTGAGAGCACCAGCAGCTCGAACCGCTTCCCCTCGCGGAACGGACGGGCATAGATGAAGGTCGACTCGCCCTTTTTCGAGCGCACCTGCACGATCGGGCTGAACCCGTTGCCGGCGTGCTTTCGGAGCATCGACTGCAATTCTTCGGACGACATCCGCACCGGCTTCTCGAACGTTGCGAGCTGGAAGTCGTGGACTCCGTGAGGGCTGACGATCCAGGTGACCATCCGCGCGACCCCGATGAACGGGATCCAGGTGCGCGTCACGCCCGACTTCGACTCGATGGCCCGCGCCATCGAGTCGAAGTCCGCACGCACCGGCACTGCGATGGCGGCCGCCAGCAGCAGGACCGTGGCGAGGCGTTTATTCATGACGCTTCTCCTTCTCGGTGGAGACGTTCGGGATACCGAACTGCCCTTCGAGGTCTGCGAGCCGCTCCATGTCGATCGGGCCGACGATGTTGACGACGGTGAACTCCTTCGGCTCGGCGGCGATGACGACCATGCCGACGATCTGCTCTCCGCGCATGTCGGCAAAGATGTTGACGTTCTCCTTGGTCTTGCTGCGGACGGTGACCAGCGGCTTCCAGTTGGTGCCGAGCTGCGCCCTGATCTTCTCGCCGAGCGCGCGGTCGTACTCCCCTTCCTTCGCGAACTGATAGCTCCGGACGTAGATGCCCTGGAGGCCGGAGATCATGGCGCGGGCCGCCTGCTCGTCGCGCCCTTTGCCGAGGAACGCGGAGGCGACCTTGAGCATGGACGCGTCGAGGGTGATGTCGACCACCTCTTCGGCGCGATCCGCGAGGCCTGGGAAGTCGAGGTTGAGCTTCTGCTGCGCGGCGGCCGGGAGGGCCGCGGCGAGGGTGAGACAAAGGACGATTGCGATCTTGCGCATGGTGTTTCTCCTCTCTCTTTTCATCGTTGGCTGGATCCGATCGAGTGGACTTCCTGCTGCGCGATGCGCACCTTCGAGCCGGCGATCTGGAGCGCGAGCATCACCTGCTCGCGTGCCCTCTCGCC
>JBAQWH010000257.1:0-2238 GCA_049298815.1 Thermoanaerobaculia bacterium
CCAATCCGCTAGAATCGCCCGGAATGTCCGACGATCTGTCGATTCAGGGGGATTTGAGCGAGACCACCGTTCCTGATCTCGTCGGTTCCGTCATCCGCAGCAGCGAGACCGGGATTCTCACGCTCGAGCTTCCCGGGCGGCGCGACAGGATCTTCTTCGATGGCGGGCACATCGTCTTTGCCTCGAGCAACGACCCCGAGTACGGGTTGGCCGAAACGCTCCTGCGCGCCGGCGATCTCACGCTCGAGCAGTACGAGGCGGCGATGGAGCGACTCGTCGTGTCCCGCGGTATCGGAGCCCTGCTCTGCGAGCTCGGATACCTCCGTGCCGACGACCTTCCGCGCGCGTCCGAGCGCCAGGCCTCGGCGATCGTGCGGGATGCGCTCGGCCACAGGTCGGGCGACTACACGATCGAGTTCACCTCCGACTTCCCGCCGGAGGTCATGGCGCTGCCCCTCGTGACCGACCGGCTCATCTTCGACGGAATCCAGCGGATCGAGGCCTGGGCCCTCATCAGCCGGGGCCTCGGACGCCTCGATCGCGTGGTCGAGATCGTCCCCGGCGCCGACGCGCGGCTCCACCAGCTCGAACTGAGCGAGGAAGAGTCGTACGTGATGTCGCTGCTGCACGAGCCTCAGTCGATCGAGCAGTTGTGCGCGCGGAGCTACCTCAGCGACTTTGCGACCTGCCGAACGCTGTGGGCGCTGCTCGTGACGCAGCTCGCGCGCGGCGCAGTGGTGTCCGAGGTCGACGAGCGCCGGAGCGCCGCGGAGAGCGAATACGAGCTCGAGGCGCTCATCGAACGGTACAACACGCTGTTCCAGACGGTCTTCGGGATCGTCTTCCAGAAGGTCGGGGATCACGTGTTCGACTTCATGGACCGCGTCGTTCTCCACCTCGACGCGGACAAGCTGCCGTACCTCAACGGCATGAACTTCGTGAACGAGGGGCGGATCGACTGCGATCAGCTGCTCACGAATCTCTATGCCGCGCCCGCCGGCGACCGCGAGGCGGTCGTTCACACCATCCTCAACGAGCTCCTCTACGGTTGGATGTACGAGGTGCGGGCCGAGTTCGGCCCCGAGATGGAGAGCGAGATCGTGAAGCTGACGCGGGAAATGCAGAAATGAAGAGTGAAGAGTGAAAAGGCTGAGCTGAGTCACCTTCGTTTTTCACTCTTCACTCTTCAGCTGCGGGAAGTGCGCGAGGCCTGCGGCTGGTTTAACGGTGCGTCCATGCGGAAACTCAGCGCACTCCTCCTCTCCCTCGTCCTCGCAGGCTGCGCGGCCAGCGGCTCTCCCACCCGCCCCAACGAGCGCGAATGGACCGTGCTCACAGCGGACTACAAGTGGATCGAGACGCTCCGGACGTCGCGTCAGGCACCGCCGCCCACGGCATCGCGCAAGGAGCAGATCGAGCATCTGCTCGAGGCCCACAGGAAGATGGAGCCGGCGTACGTCGCGTTCATGGACAAGCTCCGGGAGTACTTCGAGCGGACGGCCGATCCGCGAGCGGCGGCGCTCCTTGCCCAGGAGAAGATCACGCTCGGCGACGAGTACATGAACGTGCTCTCACGATACGACCGGGCGATCGAGCTCTACCAGACGGCGCTGCAGTTCGACCCGTCGAGCGCGACCGCCCAGGCGCGCCTCGCCGAGGCGGAAACGCGCCGCTACGTCAGCCTCGCCACGTTCGCGAACGTCAAGCACGGGATGAAAGAGGAAGACGTCCGGAAGATGGTCGGCCTTCCGCGCGAGGACTGGATCAAGCAGGTCGTCCAGAACAGCCGCGTCTTTGCGGTCTGGATCTACCCGAAACGCGACGGCGGCGCCGCCGCGGTCTACTTTGACAACGGCGTCGTCTATCACACAAACTGGAACGCGGCGGCTCCGCCGACGCAGACGAAGTGAGGGAGGGCGCGCGTGTCTGACGAGAACCTGCAGGACGATCAATCCCACTACGAAATTTCGCTGACCGGAGGCCAGGCGTTCGTCGCCTTCGTGCTCCTGCTCCTGTCGCTCACCGCTTCCTTTGCTTTCGGCCTGATGATCGGGAAGGGACAGGCGGACAGCCGCCTCGTCGTCCAGCGCGAGCCGTCGATCGTCACGGAGGCGAGCGCGGTCGGCAAGCCGAGCCAGGGGGACATCGTGGAGCTGGTTCCCGAGCGTCGGTCCCAGCCCGAGACGACCGCTTCGATCGACGAAGCGACCTCGACCGCACCCGTCCTGATCGAAGAAC
>JBAQWH010000258.1:0-2218 GCA_049298815.1 Thermoanaerobaculia bacterium
GGGTGTTGCTGGCGACCTTCATCGCCAACGGCACGAACGTGCGGTGGAGCGCGATGCGCGGAGCGATCGTCGCCGCCGTGGTGTACGGGGCCCTCGTCCCCTCGATGACCCGCGTGCCGATCGACGGCGACGAGCCGTTCTACCTCCTGGTCACCGAGTCGATCGTCCGCGACTTCGACCTCGACCTCGCCAACCAGTACCGCCGGCTCGACCTGACCGCGAGCGGGCGCACCGACCTGCAACCGCAGATCGGCGATCCGACCGGCTCCGGCGGCGAGGTCTACTCGCGGCACCCACCGTTCCTGCCGCTGCTCCTCGTGCCCGGATACCTGGTGGGAGGGCTGACGGGAGCGGTCGCGATGATCGCTCTCTTCGGCGTCCTGCTGGTCCGCTCCACGATCCGGCTGCTCGAGGAAGAGGGGATCGACGAAGCGACGATCCGTGCCGTCTTCCCGTTCTTCGCATTCGGGGCGCCGGTACTGTTCTACGCGGCGCGCATCTGGCCGGAGGTTCCTGCGGCGTACTTCGTCGTCGAGGCGCTGCGTGGGCTGCGGCAGCAGTCGCCGAAGCGCTGGATCGCCGCGCTGGCAGCGCTCGTCTTTCTCAAGCTGCGCTTCGTGCTGGTCGCCCTCGGGCTGCTCGCGGTCTTCTTCGCCAGGCGGGAGATGTTCGCTGCGCTGCGACGACGGCGCGTGGCGGTGCTCGTCCTCGTGCTCTTCGCCGCGCCGTTGCTCGTCCTCTGGGCGATCAGCGGGAGCGTCCTCAACGTGCATCGCTGGACGGAGCTGCTGCCGGCCCATCCGTTCGACTATGCGCGCGGCCTGTTCGGACTGCTGCTCGACGGCGCTTCCGGGCTCGCGTTCCAGGCGCCGTTCTATCTGCTTGCGCTGCTGGGGATGACGCGCTGGCGGGAGATGCCGGTTGCGTTCCGCGCGGGGACGCTCGCCTCGCTGCTCTACATCGTCCTGCTGCTGCCGCGGGACGAATGGCACGGCGGGTGGTCGCCGCCTCTCCGCTACATCGTCTTCCTCACGCCGGTCCTCGCGCTCGGCGCGGCTGCGGTCTGGCGGAGGGTGTCGGCGCCGGTCGTCGCCGGGATCGCACTCTGGACGGCCGGTGTGGCGCTGCACGGGATCTCGTACCCCTGGCGCCTCTTCCACATCGCGAACGGCGAGAACCGGCTCGGCGAGTGGCTGTCGGCGGCGTACCAGAGCGACTTCTCGCGGCTCTTCCCGAGCTTCATCCGCGTGAACACCGCGGCGTGGATCGCCGTGGCGGTCCTCCTGGCCGCGCTGGTCGTCGCGAGGTTCCACATTCCCGGACAGGTGACCGTGTCGCTCGCAGCTCTGGTGATCGCCGCAGGCTTTTCGGCCGGCACCCGCCCCGCAGATACGATCCATTTCGAGGATGCGCACGTCACCCACGACGGCGGCGAGCTCTTCCCGAAGCTCTACACGTCGGTGCGGTTCGCCTATCGCGGCGGATGGCTCCTGTTCCCCGACACGTCGCTGACGTTCCTGGCCCGGCAGGGGATCTGGACGCTGCACTACGTCAGCGGTCCGGGTGCCGTGATCGAGCTCGACGGGCGGGTCTATCATCTGCCGACGGGCGACCAGTACCAGACGCTGAAGGTCGTGATCGGACGGACTGGAAAGACGACGCTGCGATGCCACTCCGGACAGGTGAACCTCGAGCGAATGGATCATGAGCAGCGTTGACATCGTCGTTCTCGACATCGACGGCGGCACGATGCTGGAACGCTGCGTCGAGTCGATCGAGGAGCAGACGGTCCGGCCGAGGAGGCTGATCGTCGTCGACAACGGGTCGCGGGTCCCCGTATCCGAGAGGCTGCGCGTGGTCGGCACGACCGATCTCCAGATCGTCCGCAGCGAGCGGAACCTCGGCTTTGCCGCCGGCGTCAATGCCGCCTTCGCGCACGTCGACGCCCCGTACGTCGCGCTCGTGAACAACGACGCGGTGCTCGATCCCGAGTGGCTCGGCTGGTGCCGCGCCGCGCTCGAACGCGATCCGAAGCTCGCAGCCGTCCAGACGATCATCCGCCGCGCCGACGGGCGAATCGACGGAGCCGGGATCGACATCAGCAACGGCACGTTCAGGCAGATCGGGTCCGGCTCGCAGGTCGGAGATCCGCTGGCCGTGGCGTGGGGTGTCTCGGCGACGGCAGCCCTCTACCGGACCGCTGCAGTAGGGCGGAGGC
>JBAQWH010000259.1:0-1876 GCA_049298815.1 Thermoanaerobaculia bacterium
CCCCGAGGAACTCGAGAACGGAGGACCCGCGGAACTGCGCGACGCCGAGGAACCCGAGGAACCCCGAGGAACCCCGAGGAACTCATGAGCAGGAGGAACCGAGGAACTCATGAACCCGAGGAACCCGAGGAACCGGGCGGGCGTGCGTGCGGGGATTAGCCGGCTGCCGCCTCACGTTGCGCAGCGAAACATCCGTCATCGTTTCGAAGGGAGAGGCATGGAGAGACTTCTCGGCCGTTTCGCCCCGCACCTGTTTGCGATCCTCAGGGTCATCGCCGGCGTCATGTTCGCGCTGCACGGGACGCAGAAGTTGTTCGGCTGGCCCGGTGACAAGCCTCCGGTCGGGGCGATGCTGATCGTCGCCGCCGGCGTGATCGAGGCCTTCGGCGGGGCGCTGATCGCGATCGGTTTCCTGACGCGCTGGGCCGCGTTCGTCTGCAGCGGCACGATGGCGGTGGCGTACTTCTACGCCCACGCGGGCGACGGCTTCTTCCCGACGCTCAACGGCGGCGAGCTGGCCGTCCTCTACTGCTTCCTCTGGCTCTTCGTTGCCGCGCACGGTGCCGGCATCTGGAGCGTCGACGAGTTCATTGCACGCGAGGAGAGGGCCGGTTCCTGAGTCCCTCGGTCCCTGAGTTCCTCGGTTCCTCGGGGTTCCTCGGGTTCCTCGGGGAACGCAGTGCGGGCGGGAGAGAAGGACGGGGGCCAGGGCATGCCTTCAGTCGATCGAGTTCCCATTCGGGTGGCGCTCCCCGAGGAACCCCGAGTACCCCGAGGAACCCGAGGAACCCCGAGGAACCGAGGAACCGAGGGACTCCCAGCCTCACACAACCGTCAGCCGCTCCTGCTCCTCTTCCGCCAGCACCTCGACGTTCGCCCGCCGGACCACGGTCATCACGGGGCAGCGCGCGAAGCGGGTGATCCGCTGGGTGGTCGTGCCGATCACGGTCGCGTCGGAGAAGAACTTGTGCTGCGCGCCGATCACGAGGAGGTCCGCTTCGACCTCCTGCGCGGTCTCGAGAACCCGTTCTGCGGGGTTGCCGTCGTCGACCACACTCAGCCTGTACTGGACGTGCCCGTGCATCATCGGCGCGACCCAGTGGCTGAAGGCAGTCTCGACCTCCGGGATCTGCGGAGCATCCACCCCCTCGGCCACGTAGACGACGACGAGGTCCGCCGAGAACGCCTCGGCCATGGCACGAGCGTGATGGAGCGACTCGCGTGCGATGTAGGTGAAGTTCACCGGGCAGAGGATCGTCCGGATCGGACGGATCTTCTCGGGGGAGAGCATGGCCGGCGTCACGGTGATGAGCGGCCGGTCGATGTCGTGGAGCACGCTCTCGGCGACCGAGCCGAGCAGAGCGCGGCGCCAGCCAGTGCGGCCGTGCGTCCCCATCACGACGAGGCTCGCGTTCAGATCACGGGCGGCGTGGACGATCGCTCGCGCGGGAGCGTCCTGCGCGACGACCGTCTCGCATGGAATGCCGGGGAGGTGCTGCTCCGCGTAGTCGCGCAACCGCTGCTCGATCCGTGCCTTCGTCTCCGGCGAATTCTCGAGGTAGTAACCGAGAGGGATCTCGAGGACGTCGACCGGGAAGAACGTCTCGTCGGCGTAGAGAAGCGTCACCTTCGAGCCCAGCTGCTGCTGGATCGCCGCGGCGTAGCGGATCGTCAGGTCTGCGAACTCGCTCATGTCGGTTGGGACCAGAATGCGGTCGTAGCTGAACGGTTCCATGACGGACCCTCCTGACCGACAAGCTAGGGTCTCCGGGCGGCCGCCGATGGGAAGTGGCTCACGCGTGAATGTGACTCGTGACGATGGAGGGCGGACTTCAGTCCGCGGCATGCCGGACTTGAAGTCCGGCACGTGGAAGGC
>JBAQWH010000260.1:0-4596 GCA_049298815.1 Thermoanaerobaculia bacterium
CTCGTGCCCTGCGCCGATCCGCGCGGTCTCCAGGAGGACGATCGGGTGAACCAGCTCGTTCAGCCGGCGCGCCGCTTCCGGGGAGGCGAAGGCGATGGCGGAGAGCTTTGTGCGGTCGACCTCGCCCGAAGCGTCGAGGATTTCCTTACCGTACTCGCGGACGAGCGCGGAATGACCTGCCCGGCCGGGCAGGTAGAGCTCCGAGACGAGGGCGTCGGCGTCGAGGGTCGCGCAGCCGAGGCGGTCGAGGATCCGGCGGACCGTCGACTTTCCGCTCGCGATCCCGCCGGTCAGGCCGACGCGGAGCATCACTGCCGTCGCCGTTCCGCGGCCAGGAGGGTGTTCCGCATGAGCATCGCGATCGTCATCGGGCCGACGCCACCCGGCACCGGCGTGATCCACGACGCGATCTCGCGGGCCTTTGCGTAATCGACGTCGCCGAGCAGCACGCTGCCGTTCTTTTCGAGCAGCCGGCTCTTGTCGGGATCGTGCGAGATCTGTGGGGCGAACTCGGGCCCGACGCGATTCATGCCGACGTCGATCACGATCGCTCCCGGCTTGATGAACTCCGCAGTGACCATGATCGGGCGACCGATCGCGGCGATCAGGATGTCGCCCTGCCGGGCGATGCCCGCGAGATCGCGCGTCCGAGAGTGGCACGTCGTGACGGTCGCGTTCCGGGCGAGCAGCAGCGCTCCCATCGGTTTCCCGACGATGTCGCTCCGGCCGATCACGACGGCGTGCTTCCCTTCAATCGGCTCGCCGGTCGATTCGAGCAGACGGATCACCCCCGCCGGGGTGCAGGGGGCGAGCGCCGGCCGGCCGAGGTGCAGCATCCCGACGCTCTCGGGATGGAAGCCGTCGACGTCTTTCGCCGGCGAGATCGCGTCGATCACCTTCCGGGCGTCGATGTGCTTCGGCAGCGGCAGCTGCACGAGGATGCCGTCGACCGCGTCGTCTTCATTGAGGTGATGCACCTGCTCGAGCAGTTCGGCCTCGGACATGGTCGCGGGAAAGATCCGCTGCTCCCCGCGGATCCCGAGCTCCTCGGCCTTCCTCGCCTTGCTGCGGACGTAGATCTCGGAGGCCGGGTCGTCGCCGACGCGCACGGCGACCAGGCCCGGGCGGTAGCTCAGCCGGGCGATCCCGGCAGCGACTTCGGCTTCGACCTGTTGCGCGACGGCCTTGCCGTCGATGATCCGGGCGCTCATGACGGCGCTTCTACCATGCGGATGCGCGCGCGGCAACGGGAGGGTGGGGTGGTTCCTGAGTTCCTGAGTTCCTCGGGGTTCCTCGGGGTTCCTCGGAGGCCGAACTCCTCGGCCCGGTGTTCTCCAGCGTCAAAGTCAGCAAAGCCTTTGGAGCCAGGAACCCGAGGAACCCGAGGAACTCCGAGGAACCCGAGGAACCCCGGAAAACTCAGGGCCGAGGGACCGAGGAACCGGCCCTGCGGCGGCCCGGGAATGCGCTCTTGACCCTCCGCGTTCCGCGGTGTTACCGTTGCTGCCCTTTCCGTAAGGGAAGGCTGGTATTCGTCTTTGATCGACCTGCGGTGTCTGCGGTCCACACCTGCACCGCCGGTCTTCCAAGGCAGTTCAAGCTCATCAGTCGGTTGACCGTTGTCTGTTCCCGAGCCCCCGGACGACGGAAAGCGGACAAGCGACTACGGCAGTTCAGGGAGAGTCATGCGTACCTATTTTCCTAAGAAGGGCGATATCGAGCCGCGCTGGTTCGTAATCGACGCCGAGGGCCAGGTCCTCGGACGCCTTTCGACCACCATTGCCACGATCATCTCGGGCAAGGCCAAGCCGACTTACACGCCGTTCCTCGACACCGGGGACCACGTGATCGTCATCAACGCCGAGAAGATCCTGCTCACCGGAAAGAAGGAGACGGACAAGATGTACCGTCACCACTCGCTCTATCCGGGCGGGCTCAAGGAGAAGGCCGCGCGCTTCGTCCGGGCCGAGAAGCCCGAGACGATGATCGAAACGGCCGTCTGGGGAATGCTGCCGAAGAGCAAGCTCGGCCGCAAGATGCTCAAGAAGTTGAAGGTGTATCGCGGAACCGAGCACCCGCATTCGGCACAGCAGCCTGAGCGCTACGCGGTCAGCGAGTAATCACAGGAGGATTTCCTTGGCTTTGGTTGAATATTACGGAACCGGAAGACGGAAGACCTCGACGGCGCGGGTTCATCTCCGTCCGGGCGCGGGTGCGATCGTCGTCAATCGCCGCTCGCTCGACGACTACTTCGGCAACGAAGTGCTCAAGATGATCATCAAGCAGCCGCTCTCGCTGACTGAGACGGTCGACAAGTTCGACATCGTCGTCACGGTCGACGGCGGCGGGCCGACGGGACAGGCCGGCGCGATCCGCCACGGCATTTCGCGTGCCCTGCAGGTCTACAACATCGAGCTGCGCAAGCGCCTCAAGAAGGCGGGCCTCCTCACGAGGGACCCGCGCATGAAGGAGCGCAAGAAGTACGGTCAGAAGGGCGCTCGCGCGCGCTTCCAGTTCTCCAAGCGCTAGATTCGGATTCTTCGATGTTTTCGTTTCATCTCGCGATGTTCTGAAAAACAGGAGCGGACCTCCGCTCCTGTTTTTTTGTGTTCAGAAGCAGTCCCGATCAACCTAACGCCATGGAAAAAGGAGGGTTCACTTGGCAGTCTCCATCACAATGAAAGAGCTTTTGGAAGCTGGCGTCCACTTCGGTCATCAGACCAAGCGCTGGAACCCGAAGATGAAGAAGTACATCTTCGGCAAGCGCAATGGGATCTACATCATTGACCTGCAGAAGACGCTCAAGCTCTTCAAGGAAGCTTCCGCAATCGTTTCGGATCTTGCCTCCCAGGGCAAGCGCATCCTGTTCGTCGGCACCAAGCGCCAGGCGCAGGACGCGATCCTCGAAGAAGCCAACCGCTGCGGCATGTTCTACGTGAACAACCGCTGGCTGGGCGGCACCCTGACGAATTTCTCGACGGTCCGCAAGTCGATCGAGCGCCTCAAGGAGCTCGAGGCCGTTCTCGGCGACACCGACAAGGAAATGTCGAAGAAAGAGCGCGCCGGGATGGAACGCGAGCGCGAGAAGCTCCAGAAGAATCTCATCGGCATCCGTGAGATGGACGGGCTTCCCGACGCGCTGTTCGTCATCGATCCGAAAAAGGAATACATCGCCGTCAAGGAAGCCAAGAAGCTCGGCATCCCGGTCGTCGCGATCGTCGACACCAACTGCGACCCGGGCGACATCGACCACGTCATTCCGGGCAACGACGACGCGATCCGCGCGATCCGCCTGTTCACGCAGAAGATCGCCGACTCCGTCCTCGAGGGCTACAACGTCGCCGAGGAGCGGTACATCGGAGCCGAGGACAAGGGCGAGCCGTCTGCCGACGTGCCCGTTCAGGTCGAAGCCCCTTCCGAGACGATGCAGACCGCTCCGGCGGTCTGACCCGAATCGACTTCCACTGGAGGACGGGCGCCCCGCGCCTGTCCTCCGTCCCTGAGTTCCTAAGTCCCTGAGTTCCTCGGGGGAGCCGGTCGTGGTTCCCGAGGGACTCAGGGACCGAGGGACCGAGGGACTCCCGCAAGAACCCCCATCACACCCAGTACGAGGTCTGAAATGACGATCACTCCAACCATGATCAAGGAGCTGCGCGAGCAGACCGGCGCCGGTTTCGGCGACGTCAAGAGCGCGCTCACCGAAGCCAACGGCAACATGGAAGAGGCCACCAAGATCCTTCGCAAGAAGGGTCTGGCGGCTGCAGGCAAGAAGGCCGGCCGCGTCACGGCCGAAGGCGCCGTCCGGGCGCACGTCGCCGGCAACACCGGCGTCCTCGTGGAAGTGAACTGCGAGACCGACTTCGTCGGCCGCAACGAGAACTTCCAGTCGTTCGCCGACGAGGTGGCGAAGGCGGTCGCCGCGAGCAACGCGGCCGACGTCGACGCGCTCCTCAAGGAGAACTGGCCCGGCAGCAGCGAGACGGTCGAGCAGAAAGTCGCCGAGAAGATCGCCTCGATCAAGGAGAACATCGGCATCCGCCGGTTCTCGCGCTTCCAGGCGCCGGAGAACGCGACGATCGGCACCTACATCCACGGCGGCGGCAAGATCGGCGTCATGGTCGAGATGGTCGCGCAGGACGGCGCCAAGGGCCCTTCGATCGACGAGGTCGCCAAGGACGTCGCGATGCACGTCGCCGCGGCCGAACCGCGATTCCTCAGCCGTGAGGACGTCACGCAGAAGGACCTCGACACCGAGCGCGAGATCGCCAAGGACGCCGCCATCAAGTCCGGCAAGCCGGAAGCGATCGCCGAGAAGATGGTCGCCGGCAAGATGGAGAAGTTCTACGGCGAGGCCTGCCTCCTCGAGCAGCCGTTCATCAAGGACGACAAGCAGACGGTGCAGCAGTACGTCGCCGGCCGCGCGAAGGATGCCGGCTGCAAGTACGTCGTGACCCGCTTCACCCGCTTCAAGCTCGGCGAGGGCATCGAGAAGCGGAAAGAGGATTTCGCGGCCGAAGTCGCCAGCTTCATCAAGTAGGCAGAAACGGCTTTCGCTGTTGATGGACAGGCGACCTTCGGGTCGCCTTTTTCTTGGAG
>JBAQWH010000261.1:0-5509 GCA_049298815.1 Thermoanaerobaculia bacterium
GCACTGCGCAACGACAGCGCCAGCGGGCGCGCCCCGGCAGTCGAGGCCGGGCCGTGCGCCAGCGCGAGTGCGAATCCTCCGCGATGCGCCGTCGCAGCTGCGAAGTCGTCGACCAGTTCCGTCATCGAGCTTCGAGACTCGACGCTTGTGGCGACGAGCTCCCGGACCACTGCAGCCCCGGCCAGTCGTCCGCTCTTCTCGGACTCCCTCCGCCGCAGCTCGTCCCATTCGCGCAACAGGACGCCGTTGCCCAGAAGGTCGAGGACGAGATTCGCCAGCGCATCGCGTCTCCCTTCCACTGAGGAGTTGGTGATGAAGATCCGCTGGCCCGCACGCGCGATGTCGTTCGCGCGCTGAAAGACGTCGGTCCTGATGATCCGTGGCAGGCTCGAGGTCACCTGGTTGACCGGCGCGGTTGCCACGCTGTAGCCGAGTCCGAGCAGCTCGAGGTTCGCGCTGACCAGCGCGGGAGGGGCGTACTGCGCGTAATGCGGCAGTACGAGCGTGGCGGGTGAAAGTGCAATCCCGCTGGCGCTCACCCCCATGTGCAGCTGCACCGACGCGGACAAATTCTCGTCGCTGATGCTTCCTGCGGTCGCAAAAACCTTCCCGGTCAAACCCGCGCGCAGCTTGTACTCGATGACGCGCAGCTCGCCGGATGCGATCGTGAGGTCGCCCGACGAACCTCCGGAGATGCGGCAGACGTTCACCTTCTGCCCTGCGGCGCATTCGGGGAGCCCGTCGGAGATCCGAATCGTCTGCGTCACCGGCGACTGGTTCATGACGAACGCGAACGTGGAGTAGTCGAGTCCGTCGCGGACCGTGTCGGGGTGCGAGAAGGTCAGACTGAAACGCGGGTCGTGAATGACGATCGAGGCTTTCGGGGCCGCGCGAAGAGGCACCGGCTCCTGACCCTCCTCGCGGAACGTCGCCCTCAGGTCCACCTCCACGGTGTGGGTTCCCGGCTGGAGACCCTCGAGCGTCCACTCCCCTTCCGCTTTCGCCTGCGCGACCAGCACGGTCACGCCGGTCTTCGCGTCGACGAGCGGCACAGGACGCCCGAATGCCACCGCCGGCTCCGATCTCACGGAGCGAAGTGCGTTGAGGTCCGCGATCCGCAGGGTCGCGGTCACGTCCTCGAGACGCGCAGAGCTTCCGCTCGGAGAGCCGTTCGTCACAGTGAGCGCGACCGCAAAGAACTGGTGCAGAACCGCGAAACTGCTCGGAATCACCAGCGCAGCCGGGATCGGCGGGCGACGCCTCACGACGGCCTTGTCGAAATCAGGCACCGGCTCCGCAGCGGTGAAGGGCTCGGGGTCTTCCGGAAACTCGAACGGGATGACGTCGGGAGGAGACCAGCGCGGCGGTTCCACGTTCCTGACATTCGGGATCACGAACGGCTTCTCGGCAACCACCGGCGTGACCACGTGGGTCCGAGGATCGACGATCACCGAGAAAGGGACCTCCACCGTCTCGCCGTTGACCAGGAACGAGAAGGTGTACTCGTAGACCTCGTAGTTCCTGGCGTCGACCACGATGCCGCGGCTCCGGATCTCCTCCGGTGTGAGCTGTCGAACCTTCAGCTCCGCCTGAACCGCGTCGGCGACCGTGATCGTCGCGATGCTCGGGGTGGCACTCTGCAGAATCGACTCGCCATTCACGAGACGAATGTTCTGGAGGTGATACGTGCCCGCCTGAGACAGCCCCGGAATGCTGAAGCGAGCGCCAGGGACCGTGGTCAGCGTGAGCGGAGTTTCGATCCCCGGCCCAATGAGCTCGCCGGCCGCGAGAAGCCCCTCGACCACGGGTGCTTCTTCGTTGGTCTTTCCCCCGAACCCCGTCTGGATCGTCGTTCCAACGTCGAGCGGTGTCGTCACCGAGATCGTCTCGACCGTCAGCACCATGCCGCGGATCTCGAGCGTGTCTGACGCGATCTGAGCGGCGACAGGACCCACGCCCAGGGTCAGGGCAAAGACCAGGGTTCCCGTCAGCGCGCGCGTCTTCATCGCGTCTCCTCGACGAACCGTTCAGTGATTCCCGCGACCGGGCAGCCGGTCGAGTTCTTCGAGTGCTCGGGGCATCACGGTCAAGCGCGGCTCCACCCGCCTGGCGCCGGGCGGGATCACGAGCATCTCCGGCGGCGGTGTCTCGGTGCCGATGCGGACGACGGTGACAGAGCGCATCAGGGTCCGTCCCTCCCAGTCGAACTCCTCGTGCTGCTCGACAGGAAGCCCGTACGCAACATCCTTCGTCCTCGTGGCCTCGTCGCTCTGCACACGTGGTCGTGTTGCAGTGGCGGCTGTGACGGTTGCCTGATGATGGCGGCCCGGCCTTCCCGGATAGGCGGCGCCGAGGAGGACGTCGAGCGCCGCCCTCGAGATCTCGACGCTGCGGTCGATCGCAAGTTGCGTCCTGTGCCCCTTCAGATTGGGATCGGCAATCTCGAAGGCATCCACAGGACGTCCGCCCGCCGAATGGCGACGCCCGAGGGCCGTCACCGCGCCGAAACTTGCGGCCGCGTCGTCCTGAAGTTGCGCCAGATTCCTGGCGGCTAACGCGGTTGAACGGGCAATCGCATCAAACGACGTAATGCTGTACGTCGAAGCGGCTCGGTCGATCTCGGTCAGTTGCTGAAGGGCATGATCCACGATGACCGTGCGCTCGCCGCGGAGCGTCACGACGCGATTCCCCTCGCAATACTCGTCGACCGTGACGTCCGTACCTGCAACCGGATCGACGATCCGGCGCGTCAGATGAAGCGCCGACGGGAACAGTGTCTCTCCCGCGTCGGCTCCGACCGCCACAAGGGCGCACAAGAGCAGAGCTGCCGCAGGGCGACCCCGGAATACCGGTTCGTGGGTCACTGAGTACCTCTCTCTGTTGTTGCTGGAGCTGCGTTGGCGCGCGACGCTAGTTCACGGCCGAAATGCGGTTTGGTGACCTGGGTCACAGGCGTACAGGGCTTACCTCGAGGCTTGCTGAAGCGGGTCGGCGTGACCCATTAACTGACTATGTGAGGACCTTTGAACGAGTTGCGTACGTTCCTTACACGCGCCGGGGTAACCATAAATGACGTATCACCGACGATGTGCGCTGGCACCACTTCGTTTGGTGTGGCACGTCAGGACGGGAATGTTCGGCATCGGCGTGGCATCACGAAAGATGTTCAGACCGGAATGAGCGGCGCCGAAGGGAAGCTCTGCACCGCCTTGCTACGGGGTGCGAACTCCGCCTTCAGGAGGGCGACCGCACCTCATTCGGGGTCCGCCATCCATTTCGGCACGTTTTTTTCAACCTTGACACGCGGACTGAGCCAGAGATGCCGCAGGAAACCCCTTTCGCACCCCGGATCCTCGTTGCCGACGACGATTACGCAATCCGCCAACTGGTGACCACCATCCTCCAGCGCGAGAAGCTCGTGGTCGACTCGGCAGGTGACGGGGCCGAGGCGATCGCCCTTCTCGGGCAGAACGACTACGCCGTCATCGTCCTCGACCTGATGATGCCGCGCGTCGACGGCTTCGGCGTCATCGAGCACCTCAGAAATCATCCGCCGCGCTTCAAGCCGGTGGTCCTGGTGGTCACCGCCTACGCCGACCAGAAGTTCAAGGAGGTCGACCCGAACATCGTCACGGGGGTCCTCCGGAAGCCGTTCGAGATCGCCGATCTCGGCACGCTCGTCCGCCTCTGCGCCGAGGGGATCGAACATCTCGAAGAGCTGAACTCCGGCCGCCTCGGCCCGAACTCCCCTGCCGCCTGGATGGGACGGGGCAGCGGTCTGCACTGAGGCTCGGCCTCAGATCCTCAACGGCCGCCCCAGCGTTCGAGCCAGGACTGAAGGACGATGAGCGCCCAGAGCGCCTTCGCATGGTTCGCGGCGCCGGAGCGGTGCTCGGCGAGCAGCGTGGCGGCGATCGTGGCGTCGATCAGCCCCTGGCTGCGGAGGCGGTTCGCATCGAGGAGACGGTCGACCTCGCCTCGCAGCGAACCGTTGATCCAGCCCGCCACCGGGACGCTCAGCCCACGCTTGCGCCGGTAGATCACATCGTGAGGGAGCCACGCTTCCGCCGCCTTCTTGAGGATCCACTTCGTCGTGAGGCCGCGCACCCGGAGTGAGACCGGGAGCGACAGGGCGAAGGCCGTCACGAACCGGTCGAGATAGGGTGCGCGCGCTTCGACCGACGAGAGCATGGTCGCGCGGTCGACCTTCACCAGGAGGTTGTCGCGGAGGTACGTCCTGTAGTCGAGGAGCATCGCATCCGCGACCGGATCGCCGTGCGCGGCCGGGAAATCGAGGTCGGGAAGATCGGCCGCATCACCGAGTGCGATCGCAGGCGGCAGGCCGGTACCGAACCACGAGAGATGGCGGTCGAGCCACGGACGTTTGGCATCGTGCAGGAAACGCTTCGCGAGGAACTCGAGCGTGACCTTCTTCCGCGACGGCGGGATCGCGAAGATCGCCTTCTCGAGCGGGACCCGCAGCAATGACGGCATCGCCGACCAGCGCGGCGCGATCTTGTGCCCGAGGTACGTCGGGTAGCCGCCGAAAAGCTCGTCGGCGCCTTCCCCGCTGAGGACGACCTTCACGTGCTGATGTGCCGTCCTCGCGAGGAGGAACGTCGGGAGGATTGCCGGATCGGCGATCGGCTCGGCGACGCTACGGGAAACCTCCTGCAGCGCGAAGGCGAGGTTGGTCTCGTCGCTGGAGACGGTCACGTGGCGCGTCCGCATCTGCCGCGCGAGGATGGCTGCGTCGCCGCTCTCGTCGTACGACGCCTCGGCGAATTGGGCGGAGAAGGTGTGAACCTTGTCGACGCCGATCGCACGCGCAGCGAGGGTCGCGAGGATCGACGAGTCCATCCCTCCGCTGATGAAGACACCGACGGGAACGTCGGCGGCGACCTGCTTCACGACCGCGGCCTCGATCAGCCGCCGCGTCTCTTCGATCGCCTCCTTCGCGGGCCGCGGTTCGATGGCGATCCGCGCCGGGTCCCAGTAGCGGGTCGTCTCCGGATCTCTCCCCGTGGTGAACCGCATGATGGTGCCCGCCGGCACCCGCCGGATCGCCGCGAATGCGGTCCGCGGCTCGGGAACGTATCCGACCCTGAGGTACTCGCGGATCGCGACGAGGTCGAGGTCGCGCGGCACCTCCGGGTTCGTGAGCAGGCATTGCAGCTCGGACGCGAAAATCGTCTCGTCACGCAGTCTCGCGTAGAAGAGCGGCTTCTCGCCGGCGCGGTCGCGCGCGAGGAGGAGCGTGGAGGTCCGGTCGTCCCAGATCGCGAGCCCGAACATCCCGTCGAGCATCGCGATCGCATCGGCGCCGTACTCGAGGTAGAGCGGCAGGATGGTCTCGACGTCGGACTCGGAGCGGAACGGATACCGCCCGAATCGCGAGCGGAGCTCGGCGGAGTTGTAGATCTCGCCGTTCGCCTGCAGCCAGACGTCCCCCGACGGCGACGCGAACGGCTGGTCGGCGCGCTCGTGCAGGTCGATGATCCGCAGGCGG
>JBAQWH010000262.1:0-2341 GCA_049298815.1 Thermoanaerobaculia bacterium
GGCTTGAAGCGGTCGCGCTTCAGGAAGGTCCCGTCGCCGGCGCGGCCGGTGAACTGGCCGTTCTCGACGATGACCTTGCCGCGCGAGAGCACGGTCTCGACGGCGCCGCGCACGTGCAGCCCTTCGAAGGCCGAGTAGTCGACGCGCATGTGGTGGGTCTTCGCGCTGATCACCGACTCCGCTTCGGGGTCGAAGATCACGACGTCGGCGTCGGAGCCGACGATCAGCGCGCCCTTCCGTGGATAGAGGCCGAAGAGTTTCGCCGCTGCCGTCGACGTGAGCTCGACGAAGCGCGGCATGTCGAAGCGGCGTCCGGCGACACCTCCGTGGTACAGCAGCGTCATCCGGTGCTCGACGGACGGTCCGCCGTTCGGGATCTTCGTAAAGTCGTCGAGGCCGGCGGCCTTCTGCACGAGGGTGAACGGGCAGTGGTCGGTCGCGACGAGCTGGAGGTCGTCGATCGCGAGCCCGGCCCACAGCTCGTCGCGGTCGAGGCGGCTGCGGAGTGGTGGCGACATGACGTACTTCATCGCCTCGCGCGCTTCGAGCTCGTAGGCCGACTCGTCGAGGAACAGGTACTGGGGACACGTCTCGGCGTAGACGACGGCGCCGGCAGAGCGTGCGTCGACGACGCGCTCGAGGGCTGCAGCCGAGGAGAGGTGGACGATGTAGACCGGGGCCTCGGCCATCGTCGCGATGTCGATCGCCCGGCCGACCGCCTCGGCTTCGGCGAGCGGAGGACGCGTGAGCGCGTGATGCTTCGGCGAGCGGTCGCCACGCATCAGCGCTTCCTGGACCATTGCGTCGATGACGTGTCCGTTCTCGGCGTGCACGAGGATCAGCGCTCCGGCCTCGGCCCCGAGCCTCATCGCGCGGTAGATCGCGCCGTCGTCGACCATCACCCGGCCGGGATACGCCATGAGCAGCTTGAAGCTCGTGATCCCTTCATCGACGAGTTGCCGCATCTCGCGGAGGCGCTCGTCGGGGAGGTCGGTGCAGATGACGTGGAAGCCGTAGTCGATCACGGCCTTTCCGTCGGCCTTGGCGTGCCAGGTGTCGACGCACTCGCGCAGCGGCCGGCCGCGCTCCTGCGTTGGGAAGTCGATCACCGTGGTGGTCCCGCCGAACGCGGCCGCGATGGTGCCGCTCTCGAAGTCGTCCGCCGAGGAGACGCCGGGACCGATCGGGAGGTCGAAGTGCGTATGCGGGTCGATCCCTCCGGGGATGACGTAGCGGCCGCGGGCGTCGATGACGCGATCGGCGTCTCTGCCGAGGCCCGGAGCGACCGCAGCGATGCGCTCCCCATCGATCAGGAGGTCGGAATCGAACTCAGCGTAAGCGCTCACGACACGCCCGTTGGTGATCAGAGTTTTCATGAATGGGTCTCCGTTCGATATTCTGAGCCCGGTAGTGAAGTAAGAAGTATGAAGTCAGAAGTGTGAAGGGGGGACCGGCGGTCCTCTTTCATCCTTCTTACTTCTTACTTCTTACTTCCGGAGGCCCGATGCCTGCAGTGGAGTTCGTCCTGAATGGTGAAGCTCGCCGCATCGAGGTGCGGGACGGCGAGAGTCTCCTCGACACGCTTCGCCACCGCTGCGGCATCTACTCGGCCAAGGACGGATGCCAGCCGCAGGGACAGTGCGGCTGCTGCCTGGTGCTCGTGGACGACGAGCCGCGCCTCTCCTGCGCGATCCCTGCGACGAAGGCACACGGACGGAGCGTCCTCACGCTCGAAGGTCTCGCGGCCGAAGAGCGGAAGCTGATCGCCGACAGCTTCGTCGCGGCGGGCGGCCTGCAGTGCGGCTTCTGCACGCCGGGTATCGCGATGCGCGCGAAGCACCTGCTCGATCGCAACCCGCAGCCGTCGCGCGACGAGATTGCGAAGGCGCTCGACGGCCACCTGTGCCGCTGCACCGGCTACGTGAAGATCGTCGACGCGATCGAGCTCCTCGGAAAGGCGCGCCGCGGCGAGGCGCATCCTGAGCCGTCGCTCGCGGGCCGCGTGGGAGACTCGCTGCAGCGGTACAGCTCCGACGAGATGACGCTCGGCATGAAGCCGTACGTGGACGACCTCGTCCGCCCCGGCATGCTGCACGGCGCGCTGGTGCTGTCGCCCCACGCGCGGGCCCGGGTGGTGATGATCGACACGAGCGCGGCCGAATCGATGATCGGAGTCGTCGCAGTCGCCACGGCGCGCGACGTCCCGGGCGATCGCTGGTACGGCCTCATCGAGCGCGACTGGCCGGGCCTCGTTGCGATCGGTGAGGAGGTGCGCTGCGTCGGCGATGTGGTCGCCGTCGTCGCTGCCGAGGACCGTGCGATCGCGCGCGCCGCGGCGAAG
>JBAQWH010000263.1:0-2564 GCA_049298815.1 Thermoanaerobaculia bacterium
GCGCCGACGCCCTTGCCCGACACGTCGCCGACCGCGAGCCACACTGCCGGCGCGGAACGCTCGACGAAGTAGAAGTCGCCGGTGAACGTCCGCGCCGGAATCGACAGCGCGTGGAGGTCGAACGCACCCCACGCCGGCAGCGTCACGGCAGTCTCGAAGAACGGCATCTGCATGGCGGTCGTCACGCGCTCACCTCAGGCCGCAACCACCGGGCTGCAGCGTTTGCACGGACGGAAGCCATGGGCAGCCGCCTCCTTCTCGTCGTGGAACGGGACGCGGTTGGTCTCCTGAATCCGGCGCGCATACCGGCACGTCGGGACGCAGAAGATGTGAGTGGTCTTCGAGCCGATGAACCGGACGCCTTCGCGCGCCAGCGTCTCGAGCTCCTCGACCGGGACGCCTTCGCGACGCAGCAGCTCGCGTTTCATCGCGGCACCGAAGGCGTAGTGTCCGATGCCTCCGTCCGCGGGAACGACGCGGTGGCAGGGAACGACCAGGGGGACGACGTTGCGGGCGCAGATGTTGCCCACCGCCCTCACCGCCGCCGGACGGCCCGCTTCCCGCGCCACCCACCCGTACGTCCTCACCTCGCCCCGCGGGATTTTGCGCAGCACGTCGAGCACGGCGAGGTCGAATTCGCGCCTGTCGCGCAGATCGACCGCAGGATCCCTCACGCCTTCGCCGTCGAGCGCCGCGATCACCTGCCGGCGCAATTCGTCCGGCAGCGTGCCGGACCCGAGGACCCGCCCCATCTTCTGCTCGTAGGCGACGCGGAACTCGTCCTCGGAACATCCTGTGCGGAGCATCGTCAGACCACGCGGCGAGAACGCGACGAGCACGGTGAGCCCTGAGTGATCGATCACTTCGAACCGGTCCTGCGGGGCCGGCACCGCTGCGTCGGTGGCTGCGAGCGAGCGCACCGCGGTCGAAAGCTGCATGAGATCGTCGACCGACTCCCCACAGCTGGGGCAGCGGCGCAGATGCTCCTCGACGACCGTCGACTCGGCACCCGGCAGCTCGCCGGTCCTCATCGCATCGATTCTGGTCAGCACGCTTCTACACCGCATGGGCCACCCCCTTCTTCTCCAGCGCATCCCTCAGCAGCTTCAGCGACCGGAAGACCTTGCCGCGCAGGGCGGCCTCCGAGCCGCCGACCGTGCGCGCGATGTCGAGGTACGACATCTCCTCGATGAACCGGAGAACGATGAGCTCGCGTGCCTCGACCGGCAGGAGCGACATCGCACGGCGCAGCAGCTCGATCTCCTCCCGTTTCTCGAGGTCCGTGTGGAACGGCTTGACGAACGGCCCGAGCCGCCCGTCGTCGAACTGGTCGAGCGGCTGTTCGAGCGCCCGCGTCTTCGAGCGTCGCTTGTTCAGGCTCAGGTTGCGCACCGTCTTGAAGAGCCACGGCCGCAGCGCGAGGTCGGCACAGCGCAGCTCGTCGTACTGGCGCGTCAACGCCTTGTGCGCGCGCATGAGTGAGTCCTGCACGACCTCCTGCGCGTCGGCCGCGTTCTGCAGGATGCCGTCCGCGTAGTTGAACATCGACCGCTCGTAGTGGCCGACGAGCCGCTCGAACGCTCCCGGCTGACGCCGGTGGACCGCCACGGCCAGATTCTCCTCGGTCGATTCCGCGGCCGCGTACGACGCGTCACCGCCGGTCCACGAGTTCTTCATGCAGGGAAGAACACGGGCTCGGGAGGTTTCGTTCGGGGTCGAGCCGACTTTTTTCCCGAGAGACCGAGGAACCCCGAGGAACTCCGAGGAACCCCGAGGAACTCCTACCTCGGCGGCCTCACCACATCGACCCGGACGTGCGTCACACCCCTCACGCCGTTCTCGTCGACGAAGTTCGCGGTGACGCGGGCCGAGGCTCCGGAGAGAAGGAGCTCCGTCTTCAGCGTCCAGACCTTCGTGAAGCTGAAGCGGAGATACTTGCCGGCTTCGACCGAGGCCGGGTAGCCGCGGTCGGTGATCGCCTTCGCGGGGAGGGTCTGGGTCTGGACCGTGACGGTGCCGAAGGCGACGGCGTCGACCGTGAAGTTCTCGATCCGGACTCCGACGCCCCCTTCCTCGCGCATCACGATGTCGAACTTCAGCTCGTACTGGTCGCCGCCGAGCGGCGCCGCGACGATCGGGTTCGGCTCGACCGCGAGGACGAGGCGCCCGCGGGGCACGACCGCGACCTCGGGATCGAGCGAGCTGCAGGCAGCGAGAAACACGAGGGCGGCAGTAACGAACGGGCGGCGCATCGCCCGCCATCCTACCGCCTCCCCATCGTGTACGATTCCCTCCGATGGGCGCGAGGACGGGGATCGGTGAGGCGCTTCGAAGCGTGCGGACCGCGCGGGCGATGTCGCTGAGCGAGGTGGCCACGGCGGCCGGGATCAGCACGGCGACGCTGTCGCGCATCGAGACCGGGAAGCAGAGCCTCGACGTCGCGGTGCTGGTCAGGATCTGCGCGATCCTTCACGTGCCGGCCGCGCAGCTTCTCGGCGGGGAGGCGGAAGGGCGCACCTCCGAGGAGGCGCTCGTATCCAGCCTCGCGGCGCTGCCGTCGGAAC
>JBAQWH010000264.1:0-13921 GCA_049298815.1 Thermoanaerobaculia bacterium
TTGTTACCTCGGGCGAGACTCGTGCGAAGAGAAAGCGGCGCCTGCGGGCGCCGCACTCCAAAGAGCCCTCACCCCATCTGCTTGAGCTCGCCCACGATCCCTTGCAGCGCCTTCTTGGCGTCGAGGAACATCATCATCGTGTGCGGGTGCTCGAAGAGCTCGTTCTTGATCCCCGCGAAGCCGGGCGCGAGCGAGCGCTTGATCACGATCACCGACCGGGCGTTCCAGGCCTGAATGACCGGCATGCCGGCGATGGCGCTCTTCGGGTCGTTCTCCGCGGCAGGGTTCACGACGTCGTTCGCGCCGATGATCAGCGCGACGTCGGCGGTCTTGAGCTCGCGGTTCGAGTCGTCGAGCTCGAGCAGCTTCTCGTACTCGATGTCCGCTTCGGCGAGCAGCACGTTCATGTGTCCCGGCATGCGTCCGGCGACCGGGTGCACCGCGTAGAACACCTGCGCGCCTCGGGCCTCGAGGAGGTCGGCGATCTCGCGGACCGTGTGCTGCGCCTGGGCGACCGCGAGGCCGTAGCCCGGGATGACGACGATCTTCTCGGCCGCGTCGAGCAGCATGGCTGCCTCTTCCGGGCCGCCCGACTTCACCGGGCCGTACTCGCCCGATCCGCCGGCCCCTTCGGCGACCGCACCGAAGCCGCCGAAGATCACGTTCGCGAGCGACCGGTTCATCGCCACGCACATGATCTGCGTGAGGATGATCCCCGATGCGCCGACCAGCGCACCGGCGACGATCAGCATCGAGTTGTTGATGACGAAGCCGGTTGCTGCCGCCGCGATGCCGGAGTAGGAGTTGAGGAGCGAGATGACGACCGGCATGTCGGCGCCGCCGATCGGGATGACGAGCATCACGCCGAGGATCAGCGAGAGAGCCGCCACGACCCAGACGAGCATCACGTACTGCAACGGCTCGAGCGTTCCGAACGCGAACCAGAAGCCGACGATCACCGGAATCAGGAAGAGCACGGCGTTGATCACGTGCCGCCCCGGGATCAGCACCGGGTTGCCTTTTGCAATCTTCCCCTGCAGCTTGAGGTACGCGACCATCGAGCCGCTGAGCGTGACGCCGCCGATGAGGACCGACAGCGCGATGGTCAGGGCCGGCGTTGCGCCGAGGACGTCGGCGAGCCGCTCGGTCTTCCCCTCCTCGATGTAGTCGAGGTAGAGCTCCGAGATCGCGACCAGCAGCGACGCGCCGCCGCCGAAGCCGTTGAAGATGGCGACCATCTCGGGCATCATCGTCATCGGGACGCGCAGCGCGCTGATCCACCCGATGATCGAGCCGACGAGCACGCCCGCGACGATCCAGCGGTAGTCGATGTTCCCCGCTTCGATCAGCGTCCCGACGATGGCGAGCAGCATGCCGAGGCCGGCGATCGCGTTGCCGCGCCGCGCCGTCTTGACCTTCGTCAGTCCCTTGATGCCGAAGATGAAGAGCGCGGCGGAGACGATGTAGAGGACCTGTACGAGAGTCTCGATCATGCCTTCTTCTTCCCGAACATCTTGAGCATCCGGTCGGTGACCGCGAAGCCGCCGATGACGTTGATCATCGCGAAGATGATCGCGACGAAACCGAGGATGTTCGACATCGTGATGTTGCCGGTGTTCGCCGCGAGGAGCGCGCCGACGATCGTGATGCCGGAGATCGCGTTCGCCCCCGACATGAGCGGCGTGTGCAGCGTCGGCGGGACCTTGTTGATGATCTCGATGCCGACGAACATCGCGAGGACGAACAGGTAGATACCGATCAGGAGTGGACCCACTTAAGCACCGCCTTTCAGCAGTTCTGCGGTCGGCGCGTGCATGACGTTGCCGTCGTGCGTCAGCAGCGAGCCGCTGATGATCTCGTTGGCCAGGTCGAGCGAGATCGTCCCGTCCTTCTTCACGAACTCGCCGGAAAGCGCCTGGACGTTGCGCGCGTAGAGCGTCGACGCGTCGTAGGGGAGCGTGCACGCGAGGTTCGCGTAGCCGAGGATCCGGACGCCCTTGTGGTTCACCTCGCCCTCCTGCGACCCTTCGACGTTGCCGCCCGCCTCGACCGCGAGGTCGATGACGACCGACCCCGGCTTCATCCCGTCGAGCATCTCCTTCGTGACGAGGACCGGCGCCTTCCTGCCCGGCACCTGCGCGGTCGTGATGACGACGTCGGCGAGCGAGATGTGATGCGCGAGCACGTCGCGCTGCTTCCGTAGGAAGTCGGCGCTCACTTCCTTTGCATAGCCGCCGGTCCCTTCGCCGCTCTCCGCCATCGGGAGGTCGATGAAGCGGCCGCCGAGCGAGGCGACCTGCTCCTTCACTGCGGGCCGGATGTCGGAGACCTCGACGACTGCGCCGAGGCGCTTCGCGGTGGCGAGCGCTTGAAGTCCGGCGACGCCCGCCCCCATCACGACGACCCTGGCCGGCTTGATCGTGCCGGCCGCGGTCATCAGCAGCGGGAAGTAGCGCGGCAGCTCGGTCGCGGCGATGAGCGCCGCCTTGTAGCCGGCGATCGACGCCTGCGACGAGAGGGCGTCCATCACCTGCGCGCGCGTCGTGCGCGGGATGAGCTCCATGGCGAAGCTCGTGACCTTGCTCTGCGCGAGGACACGCACGAGATCGACATGGCGGTGCGGAGCGAGCAGCGCGATCAGGATCGCGCCCGGCTTCATGGCCGCGATGTCGGAGGCGAGCGGCGGAGCGACGGAGGCGACGAGGTCCGCGTTCGCGAATCCATCGGCCCGGCTGACGATCGTCGCGCCGGCCGCGGTGAGCTGGTCGTCCGTGATGAACGACTTCTTTCCCGCGCCCGCTTCGATCGACACCGTGAGCCCCGTCTTGATGTACAGCTTGACCGTCTCCGGCGTCGCCGCGACCCGCGTCTCGCCCGGAGGAGCTTCTTTCGGGATGAATAGGTTCGGCATGGCGCGGCATTCTAACCGCCCCCCGCCCGGGGTGAGGGGACTCCCCGGGCGGGCGTGGCTCGCGCGAGTGATTGACTCAGCAAGGGCCAACGCTTATTTTGACCGCTTCGCAAGGGGCGCCGGTCCAGCACAATCATCAAGCGTGTCGCAACCGCCGCCCGTCGTGCGCCCAGCCGCACCTCCAGGAGAATCAATGACAGTCGCCAACCCCACCGAGACCTCCCAACTCGACCACTTGCTCGAACGTATCCAAAACAGGACCGCCAACGTCGGCGTCGTCGGCCTCGGCTATGTCGGACTTCCGCTGGCCCTCCTCTTCTGCGAAACCGGATTCCAGGTCACCGGGTTCGACGTCGACGCCGAGAAGGCAAAGAAGCTCGAGCGCGGCGAGTCGTACATCAAGCACATTGGTCCCGAGCGCGTGCGCGACGCCTTCGCGTCGAAGCGGATCCTGGCGACGACCGATTTCGCGCAGCTCGCCGGCTGCGACGCCATCCTCATCTGTGTCCCGACGCCGCTCGGCACCCACCGCGAGCCGGACCTCGCGTACATCCGCGTCACGGCCGAAGAGATCGCGAAACGGCTCCGTCCCGGGCAGCTCGTCGTCCTCGAATCGACGACCTATCCCGGCACGACGCGCGAAGAGCTGCTGCCCCGCTTCGAAGAGAAGGGCCTCACCTGCGGGAAGGACTTCTTCCTCGCCTTCTCGCCGGAACGGGAAGACCCGGGCAACGAGCACTACAACACGAAGACGATCCCGAAGGTCGTCGGCGGAATCGATGAGCCCTCGGGCCGTGCCGCCGTCGCGCTCTACGAGTCGGCGCTCGACAAGGTCGTCCCGGTCTCGACCGCGGAGATCGCGGAGTCGGCCAAGCTGCTCGAGAACATCTTCCGGTCGATCAACATCGCGCTCGTCAACGAGCTGAAGATGGTGTTCGACAAGATGGGGATCAACGTCTGGGAAGTGATCGATGCGGCGAAGACGAAGCCGTTCGGGTTCATGCCGTTCTATCCCGGGCCGGGCCTCGGCGGACACTGCATCCCGCTCGACCCGTTCTATCTCTCCTGGAAGGCGGCCGAGCACGGCGCCTGGGCTCGCTTCATCGAGCTCGCCGGCGAGATCAACACCTCGATGCCGCACTACGTCGTCGAGCGGACGGCGATGGCGCTCAACGACCAGAAGAAGAGCATCAACGGCTCGTCGGTCCTGATCCTCGGCCTCTCCTACAAGAACGACATCGACGACGACCGCGAGTCGCCTTCGTTCGAGATCCTGCAGCTCCTCGAGGAGCGAGGCGCGACCGTGCAGTACTGCGACCCGTTCATCCCGAAGTCGCACCCGGGGCGGAAGCACGATGTGGTGCTCGAGACGCGGCCGTGCAGCGCCGAAGAGTTCGCGAAGCACGACGTCGTCATGCTCCTCACCGCGCACTCCGCGTTCAAGGACCAGGAGCTCTATCGCGACGCGAAGCTCGTCATCGACACCCGGAACGTCGTCACCGCGGAGGCCGTGAAGAGCGGGAAGCTCTTCCGCGCGTAGCCGCCCGCCCGGGCGGGCGGCTACAATGCGCGGCGCATGCGTACAGACCCCATCCTGGTGACCGGCGCCGCCGGATTCATCGGCTTTCACACCTCGCAGAAGCTCCTCGCGCGAGGGGAGCGCGTCGTCGGCATCGACAACCTCAACGACTACTATGACGTCCGCCTGAAGGAAGCGCGCCTCGCGATCCTGCAGCAGAACGAGCGCTTCACGTTCGAGAAGCTCGACGTCTCCGACCGCGAGGGGATCAAGCACCTCTTCGAGAAGCACGCCTTCAAGCGCGTCATCCACCTCGCCGCGCAGGCGGGCGTGAGGTACTCGCTCCAGAACCCGCACGCCTACGTCGACAGCAACCTCCAGGGGTTCCTCAACATCCTCGAGGGCTGCCGCCACGCGAAGAGCGAGCACCTCGTCTACGCGAGCTCCAGTTCCGTCTACGGCGCGAACGGGAAGCTCCCGTTTTCCGAGCACGACAACATCGACCATCCGATGTCGCTCTACGCCGCCTCGAAGAAGGCGAACGAGCTGATGGCTCACAGCTACTCGAGCCTTTACGAGTTGCCGACCACCGGCCTCCGCTTCTTCACGGTCTACGGGCCCTGGGGTCGTCCCGACATGGCGCTCTTCCTCTTCACGAAGGCGATGCTCGCGGGTGAGCCGATCCAGCTCTTCAACAACGGCGAGATGATCCGCGACTTCACGTACGTCGGCGACATCGTGGAAGGGGTGGTCCGCGTGCTCGACCATCCGGCCGCGCGCGATGCCTCATGGTCCGCGGTCGACCCGGACCCGGCGCGCAGCTACGCCCCCTACCGCGTCTTCAACATCGGCAACAACAAGCCGGTGCATCTTCTCGACTGCATCGCGGCGCTCGAAAGGGCGCTTGGTATCGAAGCGAAACGCGAGCTCCTCCCGATGCAGGCCGGCGACGTCCCGGCGACGCAGGCCGACGTCTCCGAGCTCGAGAAGGCGGTCGGTTTCCGCCCGGAGACGACGATCGAAGAGGGAATCGCGCGGTTCGTCGAGTGGTACCGCGAGTTCAACGCGGTCTGAAGTCGACGAGGACGCGGCCGCACACCCACCCGCGCGCGAACTCGGGATGGCGATAGCAAGGTCTCGCCCGATTCACCCTCTGTGCACCCTCTGTGTTCTCTGTGTCTCTGTGGTGAACCACGGCTTGGGCGGGCGGGTCCCATAGGTCCTATAGGTCCCATAGGTCCCATAGGTCCTATGTGGATTCACCACAGAGGCACAGAGGACACGGAGCAGCACGGAGTAACGCCGTCGAGGTGGCGAGTGAGGGTCGCGTGTCATTTTCGTCGGCAAGTGCCGGCGGCGCCGTTCTCCGGCTCGGGATGACGCGGAGGAGAAATAGTGCGGTGGGCCCGCGAGTTCCTCGCCTCGGCATGCCTCTCCTGAAACGCGAGCCGGACATCTGGCCCGACGACCTGTTCGAGCTCAGCGTGGAGGACTTCCCCTGGCAGGTGGCGCATGTCCGCAGCCGACAGGAGAAAACGCTCGCGCGGCACCTGGTTCCTCGCGAAGTTGCAGGAGCTCATGCGACCCCCGCGCATCTGCGGCCCGTCCCGTTCTACATGCCTCTGGTGGAGAACCGGCTGAAGGGCGGAGGGAGGATCCGGACCTCCTGGATCCCACTGTTCGGTGGCTATGTCTTCTTCCGAGGAAAGGCCGCCGAGCGGCTGCGCGTGCTGCAGAGCGGGGTGGTCGTCGGAGTCCTCCCCGTGGCCGATCAGCCGCTGCTCGGGCATGAGCTCCGGCAGATTCACGAACTGCAGCTCAAGGGGGCGCGGTTGATCCCGTATCCCGAGCTGGCGCCAGGCGACGCCGTCCGGATTCGGGAGGGGGTGTTCGCCGGTTACGAGGGCGTCATCCTCAAAGAGAAGGGGGAGGCGCGGCTGGTCGTCTCCGTGACGATGCTCGCGAAAGCGGTTCTCGTCGAGCTCGACCGTGAGGCGCTCGCGCCCGCCAGATGAGGCGTTTGTCGGGTAAATGCCTCAAAAAGGTGATGCCCATCCGATGGAGATCGGGTATCTTACGCGAACATCAAATAAGTAGGAGGCGGTCAGGAATGTTGGGAGTGGTCGAACGGATGCGGGTCTCTCTCCCGCTGCCGGTGAAACGTGTCGCCCGAATCGTCAGCGACCTTGCGGTGCTCACCGCCGCGTTCTTCATTGCGTACGAGCTGCGGTTCGACTTCACCGTCCCGGCCGAC
Source organism: Thermoanaerobaculia bacterium (assembly GCA_049298815.1). Lineage (GTDB taxonomy): Bacteria > Acidobacteriota > Thermoanaerobaculia > Gp7-AA8 > Gp7-AA8 > JBAQWH01. Next base: position 6,685 of record JBAQWH010000264.1, read on the forward strand.
TACCTCGAGATGTCATGGCAGCAGCTCCGCTATGTCGTCCCTCTGCAACTTGCTGCTCTGTGGGCGTTCGGGGTCTACCGTCACATCTGGCGTTACGTCAGCCTGAGTGACGTATGGCCGGTCGCAGCGGCCGGGTTCTTCGCCTCGATCCCGATGGTGCTCATCCGCCTGCTGCCGCACGGCGAGCGGTGGGCGCGGGTGCCGCTGTCCGTCATCATCGTGGACTCGTTCCTCGCGGTCTGCGCCGTGCTGATGCTCCGCGTGATCACGCGGCTCTCCTACGAGGCGACCGAGCGCGCCCGACACAGCGGCTCGGTCGGCCCGCGGAAGCCGGTGCTCCTGATCGGAGCCGGGCAGGGCGGAATGCTCGCAGCCCGCGAGCTGATGCGCCGCGCCGACGCCGGCATCGACATCCGAGGCTTCGTCGACGACGATCCTGCGAAGACCGGCACCACGATCCACGGGGTCCGGGTGTTGGGGACGACTGCGCAGCTGCCGACTCTCGTCGGAACGCTCGACATCGACCACGTCATCATCACCATCGCGAAGGCGCAACGGGAGAACATCCAGCGGATCGTCGAGATCTGCGAGGCGATCCCGGTGAAGGCGCGGATCATCCCCGGGCTCTACGAGATTCTCGGCGGACAGGTCGAGGTGAGTCGCATCCGCAGCGTCGAGATCGAGGACCTCCTCGGGCGCGAACAGGTCCAGCTCGACGAGACCGACATCGCCCGCCTGATCACCGGCAGGGTCGTGATGGTCACCGGCGCGGGCGGCTCGATCGGTTCCGAGCTCGCGAGGCAGGTCGCGCGGTTCGCTCCGGCTCGCCTCCTGCTGGTCGAGAGAGCCGAGTTCGCCCTCTTCGAGATCGATCGTGAGCTGCACTTGCAGCATCCCGAGCTGGAGATCGACCCGCTCGTGGCCGACACCGGGGACGAGAAGCGGATTCGCGGCATTTTCGCCCGCTACCGGCCGCACGTCGTCGTTCACGCTGCGGCGCACAAGCACGTCCCGATGATGGAGCTCCAGCCCTCCGAATCGATCAAGAACAACGTCCTCACGACGCGTCTGCTCGGCAATGTCGCTGGCGAGTTCGACACGGAGAGCTTCGTCCTCGTCTCGACCGACAAGGCCGTCAACCCGACCTCGGTGATGGGCGCTTCGAAGCGGGTCGCCGAGCTGGTCGTCCAGGACCTCTCGCAGCTCCCGTACAAGACCCGGTTCGTCGGCGTCCGCTTCGGCAACGTGATGGGCTCCGCGGGGTCGGTGATCCCGATCTTCCGCAAGCAGATCGCGGCGGGCGGGCCGGTCACGGTCACGCATCCAGACATGACGCGCTTCTTCATGACGATCCCGGAGGCGGCGCAGCTCGTCCTTCAGGCGGCAGCGATCGGCGAGGGGGGCGAGATCTTCGTCCTCGACATGGGTGAGCCGGTGAAGATCGTCGACATGGCGATCCAGATGATCAAGCTCTCGGGGCTCAAGCCGAACGAGGACATCGACATCGTCTTCAGCGGTGTGCGGCCGGGCGAGAAGCTGTACGAAGAGATCGACCGCATGGGCGAGACGCTCTCGAAGACGAAGCACCCGAAGATCTTCAACGGCAACCTCACGCCGTATCCGCGTACGAAGCTCCGCGAAGCGATCCAGAAGCTCGAGCTCGCGGCGACGAAGGGGAAGGACTCGGAAGTTCGGCATCTGCTGTCGGAGCTGATCCCGGAGGCGCACCTCGAGAAGGGCGAGCACGTCGAGGTCGAGTTGCCGACGATCGCGATCGTCGAGCCGCAGGAGGATGCCGGAGCCCGGATCGCCGTCCGCGCGCGCGAGGAGCAGGAGAGTCCCGTGGTCGAGGACGAAGGGCGGCCCGCGGTCGTCGAGACGCACGTCGTCCACTGACACGGGGAAGCTGTCCGGGCGCCGATGCGCCGTGGTGTGATTGCGGCGCGGACCGGGCCGCAATCGCGGGGTCGACAGCGGCTGTGTCCGCCGACTAAACTGCGCGCTCGCCAGGCAACGGGTCCAACATCAGGAGCAGACAATTCGCCCTGCCGCAGCGCTCGAGGGAGACGCGGTCGTCGTCCCCCGTTCCGGCGCCCAAGGCGTGGCCATGGAAGGTCCACGAATGAAAAACTTCGCCATCACGGGCGTCGCCGGCTACATCGCCCCGCGCCATCTCCGCGCGATCCGCGACACCGGCAACACGCTCGTCGCCGCGACCGATCCGCACGACTCGGTGGGACTGCTCGACCAGTTCTCGTTCGACGTCCGCTACTTCCCGGAGTTCGAGCGGTTCGACCGGCATCTCGAGAAGCTCAAGAGGGGGCCGGAAGATCGGCGCGTTCACTACCTCAGCGTCTGCACGCCGAACTATCTCCACGACGCGCACTGCAGGCTCGGCCTGCGGGCCGGCGCGGACGTCATCTGCGAGAAGCCGATCGTCGTCAACCCCTGGAACCTCGATGCTCTGGAGGAGCTCGAGCACGAGACAGGCCGCCGCGTCTTCAACGTCCTCCAGCTCCGCGTGCACCCTGCCCTCATCGAAGTGAAGCGGAAGCTCGACGAGGCCGGCGGAACGAAACACGACGTCGACCTCACCTACATCACCTCGCGCGGCCGCTGGTACATGACTTCGTGGAAAGGGCAGGAGGAGCGTTCCGGCGGCATCACCACGAACATCGGCGTTCACCTCTTCGATCTTCTGCTCTGGTTCTTTGGGCCGCTGGTCGACCTGAAGGTCCACCACATGAGCGACACGCGCGCCGCCGGGATGCTCGAGCTCGAGCGGGCGCGCGTCCGCTGGTTCCTCTCCGTCAATCAGGAGGATCTGCCGTTCACGGCGCAGCCCGGCGGCCGGACCACTTTCCGGTCCATCCGCGTCGACGGGCAGGAGGTCGAATTCACCGAAGGGTTCGCCGACCTCCATACCCGCGTGTACGAGGAGGTCCTTGCGGGCCGCGGATTCGGGATTCCGCACGCGCGTCCCGCCATCGAGGCCGTCCACAGGATCCGGAAAGCGCCGCTCTCGCCCGCGCTCTCCGACGCTCACGAAATGGTCCGTGAGGGAAAGGTCACCGTATGAGCAGCGACTACTTCGTCCACGAGTCCTCCTACGTCGACGAGCCGTCGACGATCGGCGCCGGAACGAAGATCTGGCATTTCTCGCACGTGCTGAAGGGGTCGAAGCTCGGCGAGGGCTGCAACATCGGGCAGAACGTCGTGATCGGGCCGAACGTGACCATCGGCAACAACGTGAAGATCCAGAACAACGTGAGCGTCTACGACGGCGTCGAGCTCGAGGACGATGTCTTCTGCGGCCCGTCGATGGTCTTCACGAACGTCATCAACCCCCGCTCCCACGTCCTCCGCAAGCACGAGTACCGGAAGACGCTGGTCAAGCGCGGCGCCTCGATGGGAGCCAACTGCACCATCGTCTGCGGCGCGACCATCGGCGAGTACGCGTTCATCGGTGCGGGGGCGGTGGTGACGAAAGACGTCCCTGCCTACGCCCTGATGGTCGGCAACCCCGCAAGGCTGAAGGGCTGGATGTGCCAGTGCGGCGAGAAGCTCGAGGTGACCGGCTCGACCGCGAAGTGCACCGTCTGCTCCGCGACGTACACGAAGGAAGGGGAGGAGGTTCGCCCCGCGTGAAGTCGTCCCGCACGGCAGCAACTCCTTCAGCCCTTCTTTCCGGACGGGCACGTGCCCACTCCATACCCTCCCCGAGGAACCGAGGAACCGAGGAACCGAGGGACTGGTCTCACGAGGGACTCCCCCCGGAGGTGACCCTTGTCTAATCGCGTCCTCGTCACCGGCGGCGCCGGTTTCATCGGCTCCAACATCGTCGCCGCGCTCGTCGAGCAGAACAAAGAAGTCGTCGTGCTCGACAGCCTCCTCTCCGGCTACCGATCGAACCTCGATCCGTTCCCCGCGGTGCGCTTCATCGAAGGCGATGTTCGCGATCGCGCCGCGGTCGAAGCGGCGGTGAAGGGCTGCGATACCGTCTTTCACCTCGCGGCCTCCGTCGGCAACAAGCGATCGATCGATCACCCGATCGACGACGCCGAGATCAACGTCCTCGGGACTTTGCAGATCCTCGAGGCGGCCAGACACGCGAACGTCAGGAAGATGGTCGTCAGCTCGTCCGCCGGGATCTTCGGCGAGCTCAAGACCCTGCCGATCCGCGAGGATCATCCGATCGATCCCGACTCGCCCTACGGCGCGACCAAGCTCTGCGAGGAGAAGCTCGCGCTCTCGTACTCGAAGCTCTACGACCTCGAGGTCGTGGCGCTCCGCTACTTCAACGTCTTCGGCCCGAACCAGCGCTTCGACGCGTACGGCAACGTCATCCCGATTTTCGTTTTCCAGATGCTTCGCGGTGAGACGCTGACGATCCACGGCGACGGTGAGCAGACCCGCGACTTCGTCCACGTCCGCGACGTCGTCCAGGCGAACCTCAGGTCGGCCGAGGCGCGCGGCGTCTGGGGCGCCTTCAACCTCGGCAGCGGCTCGCGCATCTCGATCAACCATCTCGTCGAGCTGATCAAAAAAGCCTCCGGCGAGAATCCGGTGGTCAAACACGGCCCGCCGCGCCCCGGGGATGTTCGCGACTCGCTCGCCGACATCAGCGCTGCGATGAGGGACTTCGGCTTCAGTCCGTCGGTCGATTTCGAGGAAGGGCTGCGCGAGTACATCGAGTGGGCCCGCACCGAGGTTGCTCATGTTCAAAGGTAAATCGATCCTCATCACCGGCGGCACAGGGACGTTCGGCAACGCCGTCCTCCGCCGTTTCCTCAAGACCGACATCGCGGAGATCCGCGTCCTCAGCCGCGACGAGAAGAAGCAGGAGGACATGCGGATCGGGTACGACGACCCGAAGCTGAAGTTCTACATCGGCGACGTCCGCGAGTACGACAGCGTCACGTCTGCGGTCGACGGCGTGAACTACGTCTTCCACGCTGCGGCGCTCAAGCAGGTCCCGTCGTGCGAGTTCTATCCACTCGAGGCGATCCGGACGAACGCGCTCGGCGCGGAGAACGTCCTCAACGCCTCGATCGCGCGCAACGTCGAGCGGGTCATCGTCCTGTCGACCGACAAGGCGGTCTACCCGATCAACGCGATGGGCATCTCGAAGGCGATGATGGAGAAGCTGATGGTCGCGAAGGCCCGTCTCCAGAAGACGCGCACCACGATCCTCTGCGGGACGCGCTACGGCAACGTGATGGCGTCGCGCGGCTCGGTCATCCCGCTCTTCATCGAGCAGATCAAGGCGGGCAAGCCGCTCACGCTGACCGACCCCGACATGACGCGCTTCCTCATGTCGATCGACGACGCCGTCGACCTCGTGCTCTGGGCGTATCAGCACGGCACGCCGGGCGACATCTTCGTGCAGAAGGCGCCGGCCTCGACGATCGGGACGCTCGCCGACGCGGTGAAGAAGCTCTTCGGCATGCCGGAGCATCCTGTGAAGGTGATCGGGACGCGGCACGGCGAGAAGCTCTACGAGACGCTGCTCACGCGCGAGGAGCGCGCGAAGGCGGACGACATGGGCGACTACTTCCGCGTGCCGGCCGACAACCGCGACCTCAACTACAGCGCCTACTTCACCGAAGGGCAACGCGAGGTCTCGCGCGAGGAGGACTACACCTCGCACAACACGCGTCGCCTCGACGTCGACGGCACCGCCGAGCTCCTGATGACGCTCGACCTCATGCGCGACGAACTGGCCACCTGGCGCGCCACCCACCCGGAGCCGGTCGCACGATGAGCGCTTCCGCGCGGCCGGAGTCCCTCGGTCCCTCGGTCCCTGAGTTCCTCGGGGTCCCTCGGGGTTCCTCGGGGTTCCTCGGGTTCCTCGGGAAGACGAGCGGGAACGTGCAGTTGGACCTGCTGACGGCTTCACCACAGAGACACAGAGGGCACAGAGGTTCACCGAGTGGTCGCGCCACGCCTGAACCTTGTACTTACCCTCTCCCCGCGGGAGAGGGTCGCCGTGATGGTGCTGCGGCGCGCATGTCCCTGCAACCGGCAGGCAGTCACACCGCAGCACCATCACGGCGGGGTGAGGGCTCTCCCTTCGGAACGCGCCAGACCCCCCGCTCGAGCCCCCGCGCTGGCAGCGCAAAGAGCAAAGCATGAAAGTCATGACCATCCTCGGGACGCGTCCCGAGATCATCCGCCTCAGCCTCGTCATCAAAATGCTGGACGAGCACGCCGAGCACGTCCTCGTCCACACCGGCCAGAACTTCGACAAGAGACTGAGCGACATCTTCTTCGAGGACCTCGGCGTGAGGATCCCAGACGAGTTCATGAACGTTAGGGCGAGCGGCCCGGCGGGTCAGATCGGCCAGATCCTCGAGAAGAGCGAGGAGCTCTTCCTGAAGCACCGCCCCGACCGCCTGCTGATCCTCGGCGACACCAACAGCGGCATCTCGGCCATCGTCGCGCGACGCCTCGGCATCCCGGTCTACCACATGGAAGCGGGGAACCGCTGCTACGACGACCGCGTGCCGGAGGAAGTGAACCGGCGCGTCATCGACCACTGCAGCACGGTCCTGATGCCGTACACGAACCGCAGCCGCGAGAACCTGCTGCGCGAGGGGATCCAGGGTGAGCGGATCTACGTCACTGGCAACCCGATCGGCGAAGTGATCAAGCATTTCGACGCGAAGATCGAGGCGAGCCGCGTGCTCGAGACGCTGAAGGTGGAGAAGAAGAAGTTCTTCCTCGTGACGATCCACCGCGCCGAGAACGTCGACGTGGAGAGCCGTCTCCGGAATCTTGTCGATGCGCTCGAGCAACTCCACGGGAAGTACGGCTATCCGGTGATTTGCTCCTTCCACCCGAGGACGCGCGCGAAGGTCGAGGCGTTCGGAGTCGACGTGAAACGCGCCGGCCTGCACTTCGTCGAGCCGTTCGGCTTCTTCGATTTCGTGAAGCTCGAGCGCGAAGCGTTCTGCGCGCTCTCGGACAGCGGAACCGTGCAGGAGGAGGCCTGCCTCTTCGGCGTCCCGAACGTGACGCTGCGCGACGTGACCGAGCGTCCCGAGACGCTCGACTGCGGCTCGAACCTCCTCAGCGGTGCGGACCCGGCCGAGATCCAGCGCGCCGTCGCCTTCGTCACGAGCAGCGGATCGAACTGGACCCCGCCGCCGGAGTACCTCGCCGAGAACGTGGCCTCCGTCGTGACGCGGATCGTGCTGAGCTACCGCTTGCCGGACCGCGCCGAGCAGGCCTGGCA
>JBAQWH010000265.1:0-11107 GCA_049298815.1 Thermoanaerobaculia bacterium
TCCGGAGACCGAACGCTTCGCGCCTTCGACAGGCCTGCTCGAAGTCGAGATGGCGGCGAACGTCAGCGAGGATGCAACGCCGCCCACGCTCACCTCCTTTTCGATCGTCGATGCAGGCGGCCAGCAGAATCGCAGCGTGCGGCGCGGATCTTCATCGAGGATCGTGTTCTCCGCTGCCGACTACGTCCCGACAACCGACGAGCGCATCTATCGGTCCATCGATGCCGCCGCGACGAAAGTGCTCGTTCGCCGGCATGGGACCGAGGCGTGGCAGGCTCTCGCGATGCGCGTGGTGCGGGAGGATGCGGGCACGGAAGAGGAGCTCGGCAGACCGGCAGCGGGACACGTCTTCGAGGTTCCGCTGAGCGGTGTGGGCGACGTCGGGATGTTCGACGTGCGGATCGAGCTCGCCGACCGGAGCGGTCACCGCGTGCGATGGACCCTCTCGCCCGCGTTCCGCATCGACGACGGCTCGCGCAGGCGATCGGCGCGGCACTGATCCGCGCCGCAGCAGCATCGCGGCAGGACGACGAGTCTCGCTGCCGCGATGAAGCGCCGCCCAACTTCAGCCTCAACTGACACAGCGTCTCAGGTGCTATCCTGCGCGCACAACGACATGACCCTCACTACAGGCCAGCGTCTCGGCCCGCATGAGATCCTCTCGCCCATCGGAGCCGGTGGGATGGGCGAGGTTTACCAGGCGCGCGACACGCGGCTCGACCGCCGCATTGCGATCAAGGTCCTGCCGTCGGAATTCTCGCGCAGCGCTGCCCTCAAGGCGCGGTTCGAGCGCGAGGCGAAGGCGATCTCGGCGCTCAACCACCCGAACATCTGCACGCTTCACGACATCGGCCACGACGGCGGAGTCGATTACCTCGTGATGGAGTACCTCGAGGGAGAGACGCTCGCCGAACGGCTGCGGAAAGGACCGCTCCCGATCGAGCAGGTCCTGCGTTACGGCGTTCAGATCGCCGCGGCGCTCGACGCGGCGCACCGGCAGGGGATCGTCCATCGCGACCTCAAGCCGGGGAACGTCATGCTCACCCGCGCGGGAGCGAAGCTCCTCGATTTCGGACTGGCGAAGGAGAGTGCGTTCCGCCCGCTGCCGGATTCGGGAATCACCGATCTCCGCACCGAGCAGAAGGCCCTGACTGCGGAGGGAACGATCGTCGGCACCTTCCAGTACATGGCACCCGAGCAGCTCGAAGGGATCGACGTCGATGCGCGGACCGACATCTTCGCCCTCGGGACCCTGCTGTACGAGATGACGACCGGCGTCCGCGCGTTCGACGGCAAGACGAAGACGAGCATCATCGCGGCGATCATCTCGTCGAGCCCGCCGCCGATCAGCTCCTTCCAGGCGCTCACTCCACCAGCGCTCGAGCACGTCGTCCGCCGCTGTCTTGCGAAGAGTCCCGACGACCGCTGGCAGAGCGCAGCGGACATCGCGAGCGAGCTGCAGTGGATCTCGGAAGCCGGGATGGAGGCCGTGCCGATCCGACGTACGGGCAGGATGAACGTGCGTCGCTTTCTCTGGCCCGCCGGAGCGCTGCTCGCCGGGATCCTCCTCGGCGCGGCTGCGTGGAGCCTCCGTGCTCCCTCGTCTGCGCAACCGGCGATCACGCACTTCGACGTCGCGGCGCCGGACGCGATGCGGATCGAGCTCGGGAACCGGCGCTCGTTCGCCATCGCACCCGACGAATCGTCGATCGTCTTCAACGCGCGAACGGTGCCTGACGCCGAGAGCATGCTGCTCCTCCGGAGAACGTCCGACTTCAAGACGACGGAGCTCGAGAGGAACACGGACCGCCCGGACGTCGCCTACTCCCCCGACGGCCGCTGGATCGCTTACGCCAGTCGAGGGAAGGTCAGGAAAGTGGCGGTCGACGGCGGCAAGCCGGTCGATCTCTGTGAGGTCGGGAGTCCGGTCGGCATCCACTGGAGCGGCTCGACGATCGTCTTCAACGACGACTTCACCAACGGCATCTGGTCGATCGCCGCAGATGGAGGCGAGAGGAAGTTCCTCTTCGGCGCCGATGCGTCGCAGAAGGAACGCGCCGTCATCCATCCGCAGCTCCTTCCTGACGGCAAACACGTGCTCTACACCGCCTGGACAGGGGGGAGCTTCGACGATGCCGACATCGCGGTGCGATCGCTCGAGACCGGCCAGCGCAAGGTGGTGATGCGAGGCGGGTCGGACGCGCGATACCTGCCGACCGGACATCTCGTGTGGGGTCGCGCGGGATCGCTTCTGGCTGTGCCGTTCGACCTCGAGCGGCTGGAGACGAAGGGGTCGCCGGTGACCGTCCGCGAGAACGTCGCGACCGGCTCGGTCAACGGCGAGGCGCATTTCTCGATCTCGAACCGCGGCACGCTCCTGTTCGCGAGCGGCGGCGCGATCAACGAGGAGCGCGAGCTCGTGTGGGTCGACCGCACCGGTGCCGCGACGCCGGTCGTGCCTACGCGGCGCAACTACAACTTCGCGAAACTCTCGCCGGACGGGGCTTCGGTCGCGCTCACGATCGAAGGGTCCACGTTCGACATCTGGGTCCTCGACATCGAGCGTGATTCGATGAACCGGCTCTCCTTCGGTGCCGACGACTCGGTTCCGACCTGGAGCCCGGACGGGAAGCAGCTCGCCTGGACGTCGACGCGCGGCGGCAATTCGCAGGTCTTCGTCCGCGCTGCGGATGGAAGCGGCGAAGAGCGGCAGCTGACCAGCGGGGCGATCGCTTCGCGCATGATGTCGTGGTCGCCCGACGGGAAGACCTTCCTGATCCGCCGGACCGACGCGAAGTCGTCGCGCGGCAACGTCTGGATGCTTCCGGCCGCCGGAGGCCCTCCGCGGCCGTTCCGGCAGAATCCGTGGGACGAGCTTGCGACGTTCTCGCGCGACGGCCGGTGGATCGCACTCTCGTCCGACGAGTCGGGGCGCCTCGAGATCTACGTCATGCCGGCCGGAGGGTCGGGAGCGAAGACGAAGGTGTCGATCGACGGCGGATCGTTCCCCGCCTGGTCGCACGACGGCCGCGAGATCTTCTACCGGCAACGGAACAAGCTCTTCGCCGCACGCTTCGACCCTTCGCGCATGGTGACCGTGGGGAAGCCGGTGATGCTGTTCGAAGGACCGTACGTCGAGATGTTCGACGTCGCCCGCGACGGCCGGTTCCTGATGGTGAAGGTCGACGAGAATTTCCGGACCGCGACCAGCTACCACGCGATCGCTGGATGGTTCGGCGAGCTCGAGCGGCGCGTGCCGACGAAATAGCGCGATCCTGCGGGTGATCACCACGGGGTGAGCCCGCGAAACACCAGGGCATCGTTCTCGCTAGCTCATCCGCCTGCAGTGTTCACACTCAGGTTGATGACCTACAACATTCAGGGGCATGCGGCCGTCCGGCGGGCCGACCATCTCACGAGGATCGCCGAGGTGATCGAGAGTGAGAAGCCTGACGTGGTCTGTCTGCAGGAGGTCCATTGCCGGACTCGCAACGTCGTGGTCGACCAGGGAGAAGAGCTTGCGAGACTCACGCGGCTCAGGCTCGCGTTCGGACGCAGCTGCGCCATGAACGGCGGCGACTACGGCAACGGGGTGTTGACGCGTGGCGAGGTCGATGCCTCGGAGGTCTGCGAGTTGCCGGGACGCGGCGAGCCGCGGTCGCTCATGCGCAGCGACCTCACGGTGGACGGGATTCCTCTGTCGATCTTCGTCACGCACCTGTCGGCGTGGGGCCGGCTGCGAAGGAGCGAGCGCCTCGAGCAGATCGCGAAGGTCGGCGACGTCACCGCCGCGGCGGCGAGACCGCACGTGCTCGCCGGCGACTTCAACGTCTCTCCGAGCGCGGTGGAGATCCGGAAGCTCCTGGCGCACGGTCACCTGAAGCCGAGCGACGCGATGCGTCAGCCGACGTTCCCTCTCATGCGTCAGCGGCTCGACTACGTGTTCTGCGATCCGCGGTGGAGCGTCGGCCGCAGCGAAGTCGTGCGCCGCGGACCTTCCGATCACTGGCCGCTGGTCGTCGAGTTGCAGCTCAACGGATCATGAACAGCACCGTCACTCTGCCGGCATGGGTCGTAGCCCTCTTCGTCATCGCGATCGTTGTGCTCGCGGTGATCGTCTGGTCGATCAAGCGCCGTGGGTCGGTAAGGCTGACGAACGGGCGGTGGGCGGACGGCTCGCCGGTCGACACGGTCGCGGGCCTGCTGCAGTCGACGGTGGTCGAAGGGAATGCAATCGAGCTCCTGCAGAACGGCACCTTCTTCGAGGCGTTGTTCGCGGACATCGAGAGGGCGACCGCGACGATCAACATCGAGACGTTCCTCGCGAAGGAGGGGCAGGTGACCCGCCGGCTCACGGACCTGCTGGTCCGAAAGCGGAAGGCAGGCGTCGAAGTCCGGATGCTCCTCGACGCGTCAGGAGGGAAGAAGTACGGCGACCGCGACGTGGCACGCCTGCGCGAGGCCGGATGTGTCGTTCGGAAGTTCCACCCCTTCGTGTTGCGCAATCTCGGGCGGTTCAACCAGCGCACCCACCGCAAGATCGCGATCATCGACGGCCGTATCGGCTACGTCGGGGGTCACTGCCTCGTGGACACGTGGCTCGGCGAAGCGCAGGACCTCGGACATTTCCGCGACATCACCGCGCGCGTCGAGGGGCCGGTCGTCAACCAGCTGCAGTCGGCGTTCGGCGAGAACTGGATCGAGGAGTGCGGCGAAGTGCTCGCAGGCGAACAGTTCTTTCCAGCTCCGGCGCATGCTGGCTCGTCGAAGGCGCACGTCGTGTTCGCCTCGCCGAGCGGTGCGCCGTCGCTGCTCAAGCTCCTCCATTACATCGCGATCGACGGTGCGCAGAAATCGATCTCGATCCAGAACCCGTACTTCCTGCCCGATCCGGACGCGCGCCGGGCGCTGCTGGAGGCCGTCCGGCGCGGAGTCGAGGTGCGGGTCATGATCCCGTCAGCCGACGCAACGGACGCGAAGCTGGTGTCGCACGCATCGCACCACCGCTACGGCATGCTGCTCGAGGGTGGAGTCCGCATCTTCGAGTACGAGAGGACGCTTCTTCATCAGAAGGTCTTCACCATCGACGGGAGCTGGTCGTCGGTCGGCTCGACGAACTTCGACGACCGCTCGTTCGAGATCAACGAGGAGGTCTCCCTGGTCGTGTGGGACGACCGGCTCGCGCAGCAGCTCGAGGACATCTTCGAAGAGGATCTCCGCCACGCGCGGGAGCGCCACGCCGACGAGTGGGAAAAGCGTTCCGTGGCCCACAAGCTGCGCGACGGTCTCTCGTTCCTCGTGAACGAGCAGCTGTAGCCGTCCGGTGCCCCGGAGGGCATCAAGTCAGCGGGAGACGGCGAAACCACCTGACCACCTCCAGCCAGGCAGCCGTCGGAGCGATGGCGAACCACCCAAGCTCGAGTGCCACCAGCGCCACGAAGAAGGCCTTGAGCGCACGCTGTGCCGCCGGTACGCCGTGGTACGTGAACACCAGGAGCCCGGCGACCGCCGTTGCCACGCCGAACGTCACGACCTGGTAGAGCCAGGGATTCGGGAAGGGCGGGAGATAGAAGCCGAGGATCCGGCCGAGGACCGGATCGATGAGCGGGATGGCGGTGCAGAGCATGAAACGGCCGTGCGCCGCCGGTGTTCGCCGAAACCACAGCCCTCCCCCGTACGCGAGAACGAAGACGGCCGTGGCGTAGAAGGGGAGGAAGTGGAAGAACCCCTCGACCGCAAACTTCGCGTCGTCCATCGACGCGAGCCGGTGATGTGAGAGCAGGATCCCGGCGATGACGAATGCGGCCGCGAGTCCGTACGAAATCCTGCCGAGTGCGCGATGCAGCGCGAACCGACGCGCGTGAACCGCGGCAGGCTGCGCGATGAGCAGAGCGAGCCACAAGGACCCGGCCACCGCGTGCAGGTGCGTGTACCGGTCGACGCTCGCGAACGGGCGCGCCAGGTACAACGGCCAGAACGCCAGCGCGACGAGCGGGACGGAGGCAGCGAGGATGATGCTTGCGATCTTCGCCATCGGATCGTGCGCTGTCTTCAGCATCTCGGCGACTCTAATACGGAACGATTGTCCGGCCGCCAAGGATCGGCAGGGTCCGCTTGCGATCGAGGCAGTCGTTGACTGGACGCCACTCACTGGTTACTTTGGACGGCACTCCGATGACTGACTCTCCCCGCACCGCTTCGCCGGTGACGATCACGATCCTCGTGCCGGGACCGCTCCGCGACTGCTGCGACGGAGCTGCGCAGCTGAGGATCGCGGCGTCGAGCGTCCGCGACGCACTCCTGCGGATCGAGACCCTTCACCCGTCGCTCTACCGCAGCGTCTGTGACGAGACCGGCGCCGTGCGCCGGCATCTCAACCTGTTCGTCAACTCCATCAACATTCGCGATCTCGACGGAGTCGGGACCGCGCTCGCCGCAGATGACACCCTGATCATCCTGCCGGCGGTCTCAGGAGGATGAAGATGCCCGATCGTGTCGTGCTCGCCATCGGAACGAGGAAAGGGGTGTTCGTCGCGGAGTCGTCGCAGGACCGCCGCGATTTCGACCTGCGCGGTCCGTTCGGAGAGGGTGTGAGCGTCTACTCCGCACTGATCGACACGCGGCGCGAGCCGCGGATCTACGCGTCGAGCTGCAACGCGTTCTTCGGGATGAAGATCCTCGTCTCCGACGACCTCGGAAAGACGTTCGCGTCCGTCGATGCCCCCGCGTTTTCGAAGGACGACGGCCGTGCGCTCGCGAACATCTGGGCGATGGAGCCCGGCGTGGGGACCGACGAGATCCTCTGCGGCGTCGAGCCGGCGGCGATGTTCCGTAGCGGCGATCGCGGCGCGTCATGGGAGATGGTCGAGGGGATCAGCAACCACGAGCACTCGCGGAAGTGGGAGCCGGGCGCCGGCGGCCTCGGCCTTCACACGATCCTCCTCGACGGCGACCGGATTCACGTCGGCATCTCGACCGGAGGCCACTACATCAGCGAGGACGGAGGGAAGACCTTCGTTGCATCGAATGGCGGAGTCGGTGCCGGCTTCACGCCTGATCCGTATCCCGAGTTCGGGCAGTGCGTGCACAAGATCGCGCGTCACGACGCGGCCCCTGGACGCCTGTACATGCAGAACCATGGGGGATGGGGCGAGTGGGACGGGCCGGGCGGACGGCGTCCCGACATCGGCGTACTGCGCAGCGACGACTACGGGCGCACGTGGACCTCGATCGCGAAGGGCCTGCCGTCCGATTTCGGCTTCCCGATCGTGGTTCATCCGCGCGATCCCGACACGGTCTGGGTGGTCCCGCTCGAGCCGGCGACGCGCACCTGCCCCGGCGGTGCGCCCGCGGTGTGGCGCAGTGCGGACGGAGGTGGCTCGTGGAACCGCCTCACGCAGGGCTTTCCCGAGAAGGAGAGTTTCTTCACGGTGCAGCGCGACGCGATGGACATCGATGCGATGCCGTCTCCTGCCCTGTACCTTGGCACGACCACCGGTCAGCTCTGGATTGGTCGCGACGGCGGCCAGAGATGGAGCCGGCTGTTCGACTCCCTCCCTCCGATCCACTGCGTGAAGGCAGCGATCGTCTAGGACCACGGCCGAGCCCGTTCCGTCTGTGGCGCCAGGGCGGTCAGGGTCCGAACACTGTTCATTTTTCAAACAGTCCAAATTTGCAACGGTGTTGTCTAAGGCTAGTATAATCAACAGTTGAGCAGTTCGTCTCCGGGGCATCTCCTTTGGACTAGGGGGTGACAGAAGACCCACGGAGGCCGACCATGCTCACACTCGTAGCCGCCATCGCCATCAGCCTGAATCTCGGTGAAGTCGTTCGCCCGGCAGCATCGG
Organism: Thermoanaerobaculia bacterium; assembly: GCA_049298815.1. GTDB lineage: Bacteria > Acidobacteriota > Thermoanaerobaculia > Gp7-AA8 > Gp7-AA8 > JBAQWH01. The sequence goes on from JBAQWH010000265.1 coordinate 7,848, forward strand.
TGGCCTCCCCCGTGGCGACCTGCGGCATCAAGACCGTCTCCTACCGCTTCGTTGGGCAGCCGGGGCGCGAGTTTCGGTACGGACGGGAGACCTTCCGGATTCCGAGGACCGGTTCGATCGAGCTGATCGCCGGCCGTCGGACGAAGAGCTATCAGATCGACGGCCGCTCGGTTCCACTCGACCTGACCGTGGCCGATGCGTTCGGCAGCCGCATGGTTGAGCTTCCCGTGAACAGTGGCCTTTAACGGCTGGATCGGCAGTACCTGACTGGTCCCGGCTCCATCCCCCAGGCCCGCGGTCGCGGCGTAGACTTCGCCGCGATGACCGTCCTCCGTGCAGTCAGGGCCGACATCACCACGCTTCCCGTGGACGCAATCGTCAACGCGGCGAACGAGACGCTGCTCGGCGGCGGGGGAGTCGACGGTGCGATCCACCGCGCAGCCGGCCCCGAGCTCCTAGAGGAGTGCCGGCAGCTCGGCGGTTGTGAGACCGGGGACGCGAAGCTGACCCGCGGCTACAGGCTCCGCGCGAGGTTCGTCATCCACACGGTCGGGCCGGTGTGGCGGGGCGGGACGCGCGGCGAGCCGGAGCTCCTCGCATCGTGCTATCGCCGGTCGCTGGAGGTCGCGGAGGCGAACAGGATCGAAACGATCGCGTTCCCCGGCATCAGCACCGGCGTCTACGGCTATCCGGTCGACGCGGCTGCGCGCGTGGCGGTCGACGCCGTCCGGGATGCGGTGCGCGGAACGAGCGGGATCCGGGAGGTCGTCTTCTGCTGTTTTTCGGACGCGGACCTCGCGGTGTATCGGCGTCTCCTTCCGGCCGGGCATCCTGAGATGTGACAAACGCCGCGCTGCCGTTACACTGGCCGCGCGCGTGAGGCACTGGCGCGCGATTCCCCCGTTGGCGAGGCTCGATGGACCTGCACTTTGAGGCGAAGCGCGACCTGTGGCTGTCGATCGTCATCTGGCTCGCGACGGCGATGACGCTGGCTGCGGCGGTGGACGGCTATCGCACCGACCGCGCGCTTTTCGCATCGCTCATGGTCGCCGTCGCCGCCGTCGTGCTGTGGATCCTCTACGGCACGTACTACACGGTCAGCCAGGACCGGCTCGTCGTCCGCTCCGGCCCGTTCCGCTGGAACGTGGCGCTCGAGTCGATCGTGAGCATCGAGCCGACGCGCAACCCGTTCTCTGCGCCGGCGACCTCGCTCGACCGCCTCGAGATCGTTTACGACCGCGGACGCAAACGGCTCCTCGTGTCGCCGGCACGCAAGGACGAGTTCCGGGCCGCGATCGCCGCCGCGCGCCATTCGGGTTGACGCGCGCTGAATCCTTTACGACGATTCATCATTATTATTATCCAATAGCAGTACTTATTAACGGCGTATGTTTCCAGCGCAGACGGGAGGAGTCATGACGGGACCCCAGATCTCACGCATCGGACAGGTTGCAGTGATCGTGAACGACGTCGACCGCGCGACCGCGTTCTACCGCGACGTCGTAGGGCTCCCGTTCCTCTTCAGTGCTCCGCCGGGACTCGCCTTTTTCGACTGCGCGGGAACGCGGCTGATGCTGTCGAAGGCGGAGGGGACGACCACCGGCACTTCGGTCCTCTACTTCATGGTCGACGACATCCGCACGACGCACGCGGCGATGAGCGAGCGCGGCGTCGTGTTCCGCGACGAGCCGCACCTCATCGCGAAGCTCGCGGACCGCGAGGTGTGGATGGCGTTCTTCAGCGACAGTGAAGGAAACCTGATGGCGCTGATGTCGGAGCCGCGACTCTGACGACCGATGGTGATCATTTCCCCGCTCGGGGGGCCAGCCGCGCCAGGATTCGTGGCGGGGCACGTGGGTCCGCCGTTGTGTCGAAACGCCCGCAAAAGAATAAACGGTTCGGCCGTTGCCTTCGGTGATCTGATAGGAAGAACTGTGGCCGGAGAGCGGCCCAGCATCAATACTGCATGACAGACTCCCCCTTCAGCACGCTTGGCCTCAACGACACGCTCGTCCAGACCCTCACGACCCTGGGGTATGAAGCTCCAACCCCGATCCAGGAACGGACGATCCCCGCGCTTCTCACCGGGCGGGACCTGATCGGGCAGGCGCAGACCGGAACGGGTAAGACCGCCGCGTTCGCCCTTCCCATTCTCCAGAGACTCGACCCCGCGAAACGCGAGACGCAGGCGCTGGTCCTGGCGCCGACGCGCGAGCTCGCGGTGCAGGTGGCCGAAGCGATCCACTCGTATGCGCACGGCATCCCCGGCATCAGCGTTCTTCCGGTGTACGGCGGTGCTCCGATCGGGCCGCAGATCAAGCGGCTCGAGCGAGGCGTGCACATCGTCGTCGGGACGCCGGGGCGGCTGATCGACGTGCTCGACCGTGGCAGCCTCCGGCTCGACACGGTGCGGATGATCGTCCTCGACGAAGCGGACGAGATGCTGAAGATGGGCTTCATCGACGACGTCGAGCGAATCCTCAGCGCTGCCGCGAAAGAGCGGCAGATCGCCCTCTTCTCCGCGACGATGCCGCCGGAAGTCGTGCGGATCGCTCAGCGTCACCTGGTCGATCCCGAGAGGGTGGAGATCGAGCGAAAGAACCTGACGGCTCCGGCGATCGATCAGCGGTTCATCAACGTCTCGGAGGCGCAGAAACTCGATGCGCTGACGCACATCCTCGAAGTCGAGGAGAACGACGCGGTCCTGATCTTCCGCCGGACGAAGACCGGAGCAGCCGAGCTCGCCGAACGTCTGGAAGGCCGCGGCTTCTCGGCCGTCGCGATGCACGGCGACATGAAGCAGAGCGAGCGCGAGAGCGTCATTCGCAGGCTGCGCGCGGGGCAGGTCGAGATCGTCGTCGCGACCGACGTGGCGGCACGCGGCCTCGACGTCGAGCAGATCGCGCATGTCGTCAACTACGACGTGCCGCACGACGTGGAGTCGTACGTCCACCGGATCGGCCGAACCGGCCGCGCGGGAAGGACCGGCGTCGCGACGCTCTTCGTGACCCCGCGCGAGCGGCGGATGATGCGCGAGATCGAGCGCTTCACCGGCAGCGCCCTCAAGCCGATGAAGATGCCGACGCGCGCCGACGTGGCTGCGCGACGGATCACGCAGCTCAAGGACTCGATCCGCAAGACGATCGTCGAGGGCGACCTCGACATGTACGTCGGGCTCGTCGAGCAGCTCGTCGAGGAGGGGCAGCACGATCTCGCGGAGGTCGCCGCTGCTGCTGCGCGCCTCGCAAGTGTCGCGAGAC
>JBAQWH010000266.1:0-1769 GCA_049298815.1 Thermoanaerobaculia bacterium
CCGCTCCCTCCGAGGGTGCCTCCCGTCCACGCGAAGCTGCTCGTGGCCGTGAGCGTCCCGGTGCCGGCGAGCGTCCCGCCGGCGAGCGTCACCGCGGCCGTCGACACGTCCGAATCGAAGTTCGCGACGCCGCCGCTGACCGCGATCGTCGGGCCGGAGACAAAGGTTCCGGTGAACGTCGCCGTCCCCGCACTCACTCCGATGATGCCGCTCGGATTCCCGCCGAGGCTGCCCGTGAGGTTGTGCGTGCCTCCCCCGAAGACGATGCCCGGCGTCGTCGTGACGGAGCTCGCGAGGAAGGTCCCGGAGCTCGTCCCGCCCTGGGTGAACGTGAGCGTCCCGCTCGACGGCGCGACCCGGCCGGCGTTGTTCAGGATCGCGTGGATGTTCGTGGTGCCGGTTGCGATCTGCTTCCCGATCGTTCCTCCGTCGCCAACGGCCTCGGACGCGGGCGAGCCGGGGCGGACCGCGAGTGGGGGAGCGGCGCTCACGTTGATCGTCAGCGGGTTGCCGCCCGAGCAGCAGTGCTCGAGCGCGTGGTCCGTCTGGACGTCGAACAGCCCGCCCGGGAGGACGTTGAGGACTGCACCCTGCGAGGCTCGCAGGGGGTAGTCGCGCCAGATCAGCGTCCCGGCGATTCCGATCGTCCGCGAGATCAGGTCCTTGTACGTGCTGCCGCTGAGGGTGGCCGTCGCACCGGCGGGAACCATGAGCGTTCCGCTCCCTCCGAGGGTGCCTCCCGTCCACGCGAAGCTGCTCGTGGCCGTGAGAGTCCCGGTGCCGGAAAGCGTCCCGCCGGAGAGCGTCACGGCGGCCGTCGACACGTCCGAATCGAAGCTCGCGACGCCGCCGCTGACCGCGATCGTCGGGCCGGAGACGAAGGTCCCGGTGAACGTCGCCGTCCCCGCACTCACTCCGATGATGCCGCTCGGATTCCCGTCGAGGCCGCCGGTGAGATTGTGCGTGCCTCCGCCGAAGACGATGCCCGGCGTGGTCGTGACGGAGCTCGCGAGAAAGGTCCCGGTGCTCGTCCCGCCGCGGGTGAACGTCAGCGTCCCGCTCGACGGACTGACCTCACCATCGTTGTTGAGGATCGCGTGGATCGACGTCACTCCGGTCGCGGTCTGCTTGCCGATGAAGCCTGCGGTCGGCGCAGGCGCACTGACGCTGATCGTGAGCGGATCTCCACCCGAGCAGCAGTGCTCGATCGAGTGGTCCGTCTCGACCATGAACGAGCCACCGGCGAGAACGTTGAGGCGTGGACCGAGCGACCCGCGAATCGGATAGTCGCGCCATGTCGCCGCCCCCCCCACGTTGATCGTCCGGGTGACGACGTCCTTGTAGGTGCTGCCGCTGATGGTCATCGTCGCACCGGCTGCGAGGTCAGTGCTCCCGCTGCCGCCCATCGATCCGCCCGTCCAGGCGAAGCTGCCGGTCGCGGTGACCGTTCCGGTGCCGCCGAGGGTCCCGCCGCTCAGCGTCACAGCGGCCGTGGTGGCGCTCGCGTTGAAGTTGGCCACACCGCCGCTGATCGCGATCGTCGGTCCGGCGGTGAACACTCCGCCGAAGTTCACCGTGCCGCCGCTCACGCCGATGATGCCGCCTGCGTTGCCCCCCATCGAGCCGGTGAGGTCGTGCGTCCCGCCGCCGAACACGATCCCCGGCGTCGCCCCGCTCGAGGTGACGGCGAACGTGCCGGAGCTCGTCCCGCCGGAATGGAACGCCAGCGTGCCGCTCGTCGGCGCGACCTCGCCTGCGTTGTTGAGGAT
>JBAQWH010000267.1:0-2463 GCA_049298815.1 Thermoanaerobaculia bacterium
GCTTCGCTCCTTCGTCGCTCCGCCGGCTCAGGATGACAGTGTGCTGCGCCGGTCGTGGGGCCCCCTACGGGTAGACGAACGTCACCGGCCCGTCGTTCTCGAGGGCCACGACCATCATCTCGCGGAAGCGTCCCTTGCTGACCGGGATGCCGGAGGCGGCCAACTCGTCGGTGAAGCGGTTGAAGAGGTCGCGTGCGAGGTCGGGGTCGGCGGCGTGGTCGAAGCTCGGCCGGCGACCGCGCGCGATCGAGCCGGCCAGCGTGAACTGCGAGACCGCCAGGATCGAGCCGCCCGACTCGAGGAGGTCGCGATTCATCCGCCCGGCGTCGTCGGAGAAGATCCTCAGCTCGCGGATCTTGCGCGCCGCCTCGAGCACCTTCTGCAGCGTGTCGCCCTTTTCTACCGCGGCGAGCACGAGCATGCCCGGGCCGATGCGGGAAACCAGCTCGTCTCCGACCGTCACGGAGGCGCTGCGCACCCGCTGAATGACGCACTTCATGCGCGCATTCTACCGGGCGTAGAAGAAGTGCTTCGGAGCGATGAATCGACTAGAATTTGACGTCCCCACACCGGACCGCGCCCATCGGCGCCCGGCCTCAGGCCGGCTGGTCCGCCGGCATTCGTCGGCGGTATCTGAATTCGAACAGCGTAGGAGAATCATCCAATGATCAACAAAGTCATTCTCGTCGGACGGCTCGGCAAAGACCCCGAGATCCGCTCGACTCCTCAGGGGTCCACCGTCGCGAAGTTCACCCTCGCCACCGACGACCGCTACACCGACAAGAAGACCGGGGAAAAGAAGGAAACCACCGAGTGGCACGACATCGAAGCGTGGGACCGTCTCGGCGAGATCTGCGGCCAGTACCTCCGCAAGGGAAAGCTGGTCTACATCGAAGGGACGATCCGCACCGACTCCTGGGACGACAAGGAGACCGGTCAGAAGCGCTCCCGCAAGAAGATCGTCGCGCGTGACATGAAGATGCTCGAGCGCCGCGACGAAGGCGGCAGCGGTGGCGGCGGAAACTACTCCCAGAAGAGTGACTCCCGTCCCTCCGGCAACAACACCTCCGACATGATCGAGGACGACGAAGAAGTGCCGTTCTAGATCCGAGCGGGACTCTGTGGGGTGCGGGCGTCCCTGCCCGCACTCCCCTACGCGATCGCGACGTACAGCAGCACGACCACGTAGTGGCAGGCGCTGCCGCCGAGTACGCAGAGGTGCCAGACGCCGTGGCTGTGCGGCACTTTCTTCGACATCGCGTAGAAGATCACGCCCAGGGTGTAGACGATGCCTCCTGCGACCAGCCACGCCAGTCCTGCGAACGGCAGCGCCGCCTTCAACGGCTCGAACGCGGCGATCACCAGCCAGCCCATCACCAGATAGAGCACCACCGAGATCACGCGGAAGCGGCCGTGGAGAAACACGTCCTTCGCGATTCCCGCAACCGCGAGGCCCCAGACGATCGCGAACAGCGTCCACCCGACCGGTCCCCGCAGCGTGACGAGAGCCAGCGGCGTGTACGTTCCGGCGATGAGCAGGTAGATCGCGCAGTGATCGAACACGCGGAAGATGTCTTTCGCCCGCCCCTTCAGTGAGTGGTAGAGCGTCGAGCTCAGGTACAGCAGGCAGAGCATCGCTGCGTAGATCGCGGCGGCCGTGGTGCGTCGCGCATCGCCCCAGACCACGGCAACCGGAATGAGGACCGCTGCGCCGACGAGCGCCAGCGAGGCCCCTACCAGGTGAGAGATCGCGTTGAACCGTTCGCCGTAGTACATGGTCCGTGCTCAGCCGATACGATAACGCTCGCGAAGGACATTGAGGTGATGGCGCTCATGCCCGAGCATGGTGAAGGCGATCGCTCGTGCCGTGACCGGGTTGCCGTTCGCAACGCCCGGCCGACCCCAGGCTTCGTCCGGGAAGTGCGAGAACGCGACGACGTTCGAACGGCGGATGAGGGCGTAGGACTCGGAGAGATCGCCGATCCGCCACAGGTCGAACCGGCCATTCTCCGCATAGACGTTCTCGTCGTACCCCGGTAGCGATTTCGTCTCTCCCCGCGCGATCGCCACCGCGCGGTATCCGAAGATCCGCTCGGCATCGATCACGTGACCGAACAGCTCTTTCACGCTCCATTTGCCCGGCTCGTACCGGTAGGACGCCCGCTCCTCGTCCAGCGACGCGAGCAGCTTCTGCGTCTCGGACGACTGTTGCTGCAGGGCTGCGAGAATGTCGCTCTCGGGCACCAGGTCGATGTACTTGCCGTAGTAGGGGGCAAATTCGCTCGGGTCGGGACGCATGGGCTTCCTCCGGAAGAAGTAAGAAGTGCGAAGTATGAAGGAAGAAAGAAACCCCTCCCTCCATTCATCCGAACTTTACTTCTCTTCTACCGGATCCGGACGGCGACGAAGGTGACGTCGTCGTTGGGTGGCTGTTCGCCGTGCCAGGCGCGGGCGGTGTCGGTG
>JBAQWH010000268.1:0-3770 GCA_049298815.1 Thermoanaerobaculia bacterium
CACAGAGACACAGAGGACACAGAGGTCCACAGAGGAAGCCGCGTGAAGACACGACTCTCTGTGCTCCTCTGTGTCCTCTGTGTCTCTGTGGTGAAACGGCTGTCACCCGAGAACTGCGCGTCACTCCCACCCTCACCCCCATCACACGCTTCTCACAAGCTCTTCGAAGTGTTCGCCGCGGTGCTCGAAATTTCTGTACTGGTCGAAGCTCGCGCAGGCGGGCGAGAGGAGCACCGTCTCGCCGGCGGCGGCGTGCTCGCGCGCCCACTTCACTGCACCGTCCATCGTCCCGCAGGGGACGATCTCGACGGCTCCGTCGAGCGCTTCCGCGATCCGTCCCGCGGCCGCGCCGATCGTGAGGACCGCTCGGCACTTCTGCGCGACCGTCTCCCGCATCCGCTCGAACTCGCCGGACTTGTCCTTGCCGCCGAGGATGAGGAGAACGCTCGACGGCGAAAACGATTCCAGCGATTTCAACGTTGCGTCGACGTTCGTCCCCTTCGAGTCGTTGATCCATCGGACGCCGCCGGTCTCGCCCACCAGCACCATCCGGTGGGGAAGACCCGCAAACGTCCCGAACGCGATCTGCACGTCCATGTCGGCGACACCGACGGCCCGTGCCGCGAGCCACGCGGCGAGCGCATTCTCGACGTTCGCTGCGCCTTCGAGCCGAAGGGAGGTGCGAGGGATTCTGCGCACGTCGTCGCCGACCTTCATCACCAGATCGGTGCCGTCGAAGTACGCCCCCTCTTCGACTTCGGCCGACGCCGAGAAGCGCCAGACTCGCTTGCGCTCGTCGCGACCGCCGCCTCGGCGCTCGCTCGCGTTGACGATCGCGACGTCGGTCGACTCCTGATTGCGGAAGACCCGGTACTTCGCTGCCGCGTAGTCGTCGAACGTCGCGTACCGGTCCATGTGGTCCGGCGTGATGTTCAGCAGCAGCGCGACGTTCGCCCGGAACCGGTCGACGGTCTCCAGCTGGAATGACGACAGCTCGAGCACGTACGTGCGTGCGGCCTCGAGGTCGAGCGAGGAGATCAGCGGCTCGCCGATGTTTCCCGCGACGATCGGCCGCCTGCCCGCGACCTCCAGGATCTGCCCGATCAGTGCAGTCGTCGTCGACTTCCCGTTCGAACCGGTGATCGCGATGACGGTCCCGTTGAGGTAGCGGTACGCCAGCTCGATCTCGCCGATGACCGGGATGGAGCGAGCGGCCGCCTGCATCAGCAGCGGAATCGTCGTCGGGACGCCGGGGCTGAGCACGATCGTGTTCACCCCTTCGAGCAGCTGCTCGTCGTCGCGGCCGAAGGCGGCGGTGACCCTCGGGTCGAGCGGCACCGGGAGCGAGGGGTTCGCCGCGTTGTCGGTCAGGACGACGCTCTCCCCGCGCGCGGCGAGAAAGTTCGCCGCCGCCACTCCAGACTTCGCCGCTCCGATCACGAGATACATTTCTGAGTTTTCCTCGACGTCCTAACGAAGCTTCAGGGTGGCCAGGCTGAGCAGCGCGAACATGATCGCGATGATCCAGAACCGGACGACGACCTTCGTCTCTCGCCATCCCGACAACTCGAAGTGGTGGTGCAGCGGTGACATCTTGAAGATGCGCTTCCCGGTCAGCTTGAACGAGGCGACCTGCAGGATCACCGACATCGCCTCGACGACGAACAGGCCGCCGACGAGCACGAGGAGAAGCTCCTGTTTGATCATCACCGCGAGGCATCCGATCGCGCCGCCGAGCGCGAGCGACCCGACGTCGCCCATGAAGATCTCGGCAGGATGCGCGTTGAACCAGAGGAAGCCGAGCGATGCCCCGAGCATCGCCCCGCAGAAGACGGCGAGCTCGCCCGTCTGCGGCACCCACGCGATGCGGAGGTACTCCGCGATGCGCGCGTGGCCTGCCGCGTACGTGAGCACCGTGTAGGTGACCGCGGCGATGAGGGTCGACCCGATGGCGAGGCCGTCGAGTCCGTCTGTCAGGTTCACCGCGTTCGACGCTCCGACCAGGATGACCATCACGAACGGGATGTAGAGCAGTCCGAGATTCAGCACCACGTCCTTGAGGAACGGGAACGTGATCGCCGTCGAGTAGTTGTTCTTGAGCATCGGGAGATAGGCGATGGCGAGGGCCGCGAGAAGCGCGACGGCGAGCTGCGCACCGAACTTCTCCTTTGAGGTCAGGCCGAGGTTGCGGCGCTTCGCCAGCTTCCTGTAGTCGTCGACGAAACCGATCGCCCCGTACGCGAACGTCACGAAGAGGACGATCCAGATGTACGGGTTGAAAATGTCGGCCCAGAGGATCGTCGGGATCAGGATCGCGACGTTGATGAGGATGCCGCCCATCGTCGGCGTCCCGGCCTTCTGCTGATGCGACTTCGGCCCTTCCTCGCGGATGAACTGGCCGAGCTTGATCCGGCGCATCCGCTCGATGAGCCACGGCCCGAGGATGAACGAGATCATCAGTGCCGTGAGCGCGGCGAAGGCCGTCCGGAAGGTGATGTACCGGAAGACGTTGAAGCCGACGAATTCGTCCCGCAGCCCGAACAGGAGGTGATAGAGCACGCCTCAGCCCTCTGCCTTTCCGTTACGCCCCACGCCGTCCGCGTCCGACTCCAGCATCGCGACGGCCCGGTCGAGACCGACGCCGCGGGAGCCTTTCAGCAGCACGAGATCGCCGGGGCGGATCTCGCTCTCGAGAAACTCGCCTGCCGCTTCCGCCTTCTCGAAGTGGTGGAGCGAGCGGGGGTCGAATCCCGCTTCCGCAGCCCCTTCGAGCAACGACTTCGAGCGACGGCCGACGCCGACCACGACGCCGATGGACTTCGGGATTGCAGCCCCCGCGTCGTGGTGGAACTTCAGCTCGTCCGGCCCGAGCTCGAGCATGTCGCCTATGACCGCGATGCGGCGCCCTGCGACGTCCGCCTGCGCCATCAGCTCGAGCGTGCGCCCGAGGGCGTACGGGTTGGAGTTGTAGGTGTCGTCGTAAATCGTCGCGCCGCGCAGAGGGATGACCACGCCGCGGTGATACGCCGGCCGGATGTCGCGCACACCCCGCTCGATCCCTTCCCAGCTGATCCCTGCGAGGCGTGCCGTGGCCATCGCCGCCAGAAGATTCTCGAGGTTGTGCCCACCCGGGAGCGCGAGCTCGAACGGCCGGTCCGCCCCTTCCGCGCGAAGAGTGAAGTGCGTCCCGAGAAGGCCGCGCTCCTTCACGTCGACAGCGTGGTATTCAGCCGCTTCGTCGCGCACCGAGTACGTGACGGCGCGCCCCTGGAAGCCGCGGCTGATGTTGCGAACCTGCTCGTTGTCGATGTTGATGACGATCGATCCGCCGGGCCGGAGATTCTCGAGGAGCTCCCGCTTCGCTTCGGCGATTTTCTCGATCGTGCCGAAAAACTCGAGATGGACCGGCTGGATCGTCGTGTAGACGCCGATGTCGGGGCGCGTCCATCCGGCGATCCGGGCGATCTCCCCCTTGTGGTTCATCCCCATCTCGCTGACGACGACTTCGGCATCGTCCGGGGTGTTGTCGAGGCAGAGCGGCGCGCCGATCTCGTTGTTGAAGTTGCCCCACGACCTGTGCGTCCGCTTCTCGCTCGCGATCAGCGTCGCGATCATCTCCTTGGTCGTCGTCTTGCCGGCCGAGCCGGTGATCCCGATGAGGAGGAACGGGAAGCGCTCGCGGACCGAGGTCGAGAGCCGCTGCAGCGCGGCCGTCGTGTCGGAGACCCGCACGAGGCCCTTGCCCGCGGGAAGGCCCTGCGGCACTTCGC
>JBAQWH010000269.1:0-8319 GCA_049298815.1 Thermoanaerobaculia bacterium
ACGCGGAACAGTGCGACGCGTCGGCGCTCGAGGCGGTCCCGCGACAGGGCGATCCTCCGCGGGAAGAGCCCCAGACGGTCCGACGAGGTGAGATGCCGGAGCTCCTGCCGGTAGTTGCGAACCCGGCTCTCGACGATGTGCCGCACGCGCCGCGTCATGTGGTCAATGTGCATGCAGATCTCCGCCTTCGCACGCACCACGATCTCCGCCGCGGCTGACGGCGTCGGAGCGCGGAGGTCCGCCACGAAATCGCAGATCGTGACGTCGGTCTCGTGGCCGACGCCCGAGATCGTCGGAATCGTGCATTCGGCAATCGCCCGGGCGACGACCTCCTCGTTGAACGCCCAGAGATCCTCGAGCGATCCCCCGCCTCGGCAGACGAGGATCACGTCGTGCAGCTGCCAGCGGGAGAGATTGCGGATCGCCGCGGCGATCTCGCGGCCGGCGGTCGGCCCCTGAACCCGCACCGGGTAGACCTGCACGCTGAGCCCTTCGAAACGGCGTCCGAGGACGTTGAGGACGTCGCGGATCGCAGCGCCGGTCGGACTGCTGACCACCGCGATCCGCTGCGGGAGCATCGGGATCGGACGCTTGCGGTCCGCGTCGAACAGCCCTTCCTCGGCCAGGCGCTGCTTCAGCTGCTCGAACGCCAGCTGCAGAGCGCCGAGCCCCGCCGGCTCCACCGCCGTCGCGTTCAGCTGGAAGTCGCCCTTCTGCTCGTAGATCGCGAGCCGTCCGCGCACGATCACCTGCAGCCCGTTCTCGATCCGGAACCGCAGAAAGCGCGCGCTGCCGGCAAAGAGCACGATGCGCATCTGCGCCTTCGCGTCCTTGATCGAGAAGTAGTGATGCCCTGCCGCCGAACGCGTGTAGTTCGTCACCTCGCCCTCGACCGCCGTGTCGTTGTAGCGGAAGAGGTCGAGGTTGATCTGCTTGATCAGCTCGGAGACGGAGAAGATGCGGTCGGTGGTCATCGCCAACGCTCACCACAGAGGCACAGAGGACACAGAGGAGCACAGAGAGCCTGCGTCCGCCGCAAGTCCTCTGTGTAGCTCTGTGTCCTCTGTGCCTCTGTGGTTCATCGTCTCAGGGAAGCATCAATCATCGCTGATGTCGGTGAGCGGTCCACTCGCCCGGCCCGCGACGAACTGCTGGACGATCGAGCTCTTGGAGCGCTGGAACTCTTCCGGCGTTCCCTGTTCGATGATCCGTCCTTCGTAGAGCATCGCGACGCGGTCGGCGATCTTGAACGCGACCTTCATGTCGTGCGTGATCGTGACGGTCGTCGTGGCGAGCGTCTGGTCCATCTCGAGGATCAGGTCGGCGATGACGTCGCTGATGACCGGGTCGAGGCCGGTGGTCGGTTCGTCGAACAGGAGGATCTCGGGCTTGAGCGAGATCGCGCGGGCGAACCCGACGCGGCGGCGCATGCCGCCCGAAAGCTCCGAGGGTCGCTTCTTCTCCACGCCGTGGAGGTGCACGAGCTCGAGACACTCGAGCACGCGATCGCGCACCTGCCGGTCGGTCATCTTCGTGTGGCGGCGCAGTGGGAAGGCGATGTTCTCGCAGACCGACATCGAGTCGAAGAGCGCTCCTTCCTGGAACGACATGCCGAAGCGGCGCCGGAACGTGTTGAGGTCGACGTCGCTCATCTCCGTGATGTCGTTGCCGTCGATGATCACGTGACCCCGGTCGGGGCGGATCAGCCCGATGATGTGCTTGAGCGTCACGCTCTTGCCGCTGCCCGAGCCGCCGACGATGACGAGCGATTCACCGGGGTCGACGTCGATCGACATGTTCTGCAGGACCTGACGGTCGCCGAACGATTTCCAGAGGTTCTGCAGAGAGATGATCGCCATCGTCAGAAGAGGAGCTTGGTCAGGAAGAAGTCGCTGAGCAGGATGATGAGCGAAGCGCTGACCACGGCATTCGTCGTCGCACGCCCGACGCCCTCCGCTCCGCCGCTCGTGTAGTAGCCGCGCACGCAGCCGGTGAGCGTCAGGATCAGGCCGAATGCGCACGCCTTGACCAGCCCGCTCCAGACGTCGCTGACCTCGAGGAACTGAAAGGTGTTCGCCTCGTAGACGACCGGGTTCGCGTTCATCAGCTTCACGGCGACGAGGTACCCGCCGTAGATCCCGAGCGCATCGCCGAGCAGACAGAGGAAGGGAAGCATCACGATCCCGGCGATCACCCGCGGAACGAAGAGGTACTGGATCGGGTCGGTCGCGAGAGCCTTGAGCGCGTCGATCTGCTCGGTTACCCGCATGGTCCCGATCTCGGCCGCCATCGACGAGCCGACACGGCCCGTCACCATGAGACCGACGAGCACCGGCGAGAGCTCACGAAGCATCGCCAGCGCCACGACGCTCCCGACGAACTGCTCTGCGTGTACCCGCCGGAAACCTTCGAAGGTCTGGAGCGCGAGCACCATCCCGGTGAACATCGTCGTGAGAAAGACCACCGGGATCGAGTCGACGCCGACCCGCACCATCTGGCGAAACCACTCTCCGATGTCGTACGGCGGACGGAATGCCCAGACGAATGTGTGCACGAGCGCCCTGAACCAAAGGCCGGTCTGCTCGGAGAGCCGAATGAAGGTCTGGCCGAAACGCTCGATGAGTCGGATCATTCTGCGGCCGTGATCCTACCAAGCCGGAACCCCGAACAGTGAACCCGGTTCACCACAGAGGCACCGAGACACAGAGGAGGACGGAGGGGGTGCCCGCCCTCTCTGTGTATCTCTGTGTCCTCTGTGTCTCTGTGGTGAGACAACCCCCAGGCGCCGAGATCGTGAAGGTGAGAGCCCGCTCTTCGTGTTGCCGGATAATCATTCCCGCATGCTGAACCTCACCGTTGCAAGCCTCGCCGAGATCGTCGGAGGCCAGCCTCCCTCGGACGAACAGAGCCGCTCGATGGCGATCGAGGCGATCACGATCGACTCCCGCCACAGCCCGCAGGACGCGGTCTTCTTCGCTCTGACCGGCTGGAGGCACAACGGCCACGTCTTCGTCGAGGCGGCGCTCGCGGCCGGTGCCGTCGCCGCGATCGTCGAAGCGGACCGCATCCGCTCGTTTCCACCCGAGGTCGCGAAACGGCTGATCGCCGTCGACGACACGCGTCAGGCGCTGCAGCGGCTCGCGGCCTGGTGGCGCACCCAGCTGACGGCAACCGTCATCGCTGTCACCGGGAGCAACGGCAAGACGATCATGAAGGACGCGCTCGTCCGGCTCCTGAGCGCGAAAGGGACGACCGCCGGCAGCCCGGGGAGCTTCAACAGCCAGGTCGGCGTTCCCCTCTCGCTCCTGTCGATCCCGCGCGAGGCGGAGTTCGCGGTCATCGAAGCAGGCATCTCGCAACCGGGTGAGATGGCCCATCTCCAGCGGATGATCCGGCCGCAGTTCGGAATTCTGACGAACATCGGCGTGGCGCATCTCTCCGCGTTTCGCGACCGGGCGCAACTCGCCGAGGAGAAGTTCCTCCTGTTCCGCGGGATCGGCGAGGACGGCTGGCTCATGACTCCGGGCAGCGACCCCTGGGTCGAGCCGGAGGTCGCGCGGCTCCCCTGCCACGTGCTGCGCGCCAACGAGTCGAGCGACCTCCCTCGCCTGACCGCCATGACCGCCACGCCCGACGGGTTGCGGATGACGGTGCAGTTCCCGGGCGGCGAGACGATCGAGCCGGTCGTCGCGACCCCTTCCTCCGAGATCGTCTCGACCCTCCACATCGCCCTCTCCGCCGCATACCTCCTTGGCGTCTCGCCCAGCGACATCCAGCAGGCACTCGCCGGCTACGCCCCCGGCACGACCCGGATGGAGATCTGGCGTTCGCCGGGCGGCGTCACTCTGATCAACGACTCCGCAAGCTCCGACCCGATCTCGGTTCGCGCGGCGATCCGAGCCCTCTCGGAGTGGAACCGCGGCGGCGAAGGACGGCGCGTCTTCGTCTTTCACGGGATGCGCGAGCTGGGCGCCGCGACGGGCGAACAGGCGGCGAACGTCGGGCGCGTCGCAGCCGAAGCGGGCGTGGACCTCCTCCTCCTCGTCGAGCACCCCGGAAGCGAGGCCACCGCGGGCGAGTTCGAGCGGGCGACGGCATCCGGGGAGGTGATCCGCTGCCGTTCGATCGACGACGCTCGCGACCGCCTCCTCCCGCGTCTCTCATGGGGCGATACCGTCCTCGTGAAAGGCCCGCGAGGCCTCGGCATCAGCCAGCTGGCGACCTCCCTCATCGAGGCGATGGCGCCGAACCGTTTCATCATCGACCTCGAGAAGATCCGCGAGAACATCCGTCGCTTCCAGCGGCTCGTGAGCCCGAAGACGCGAATCCTCGCGATGGTCAAGGCGCTCGCGTATGGCACCGACTCGCCCCGCATCGCGGTCGACCTTCAGAACGCCGGCCTCGTCTCGTACTTCGGGGTCGCGACCGCCGATGAAGGGATCGCTCTCAGGGCCGCCGGAGTCTCGCTACCGATCCTCGTCACCATGTGCACCCCCGACGAGACCGCCAAGACGGTGCACTACCGATTGACCCCGGTGGTCTACTCCCAGGAGATCGCGGCCCTCCTCGCGACAGCCGCGGAAGCTGCCGGAAAGATCGTCGACGTCCACATCGAGGTCGACACCGGGATGGGCCGGCTCGGCGAGCTGCCGCAGCGCGTGGTCGACCTCGCGCGCCACATCGTCGGTTCGCGATCGCTCCGCCTCGTCGGACTGATGACCCACTTCGCGTCGGCCGACGACCCCGAGCAGGACGAGTTCACACGCAGTCAGATCGCGACGTTCGAGGGCGCGATCGAGGCGTTGCGCGGCATCGGAATCTCCGACCTCCTCTGCCACGCCAACGCGACCTCCGGCACGGCCCGGTTCGCGAATGCCCAGCACGAAATGGTGCGCCTCGGGCTCGGGATGTTCGGCCTCTACCCGTCGCCCGCAGTCGAAGAGCGCGTACGGCTCGAGCTCGCAGTGTCGCTCCTCAGCAGGATCGCCGAGATCCGCGTCCTGCCGAAGGGCCATCGCATCGGCTACAGCGGGACCTTCACCGTGCCGCACGACGACTTCCGCGTCGGCGTCGTCCCGATCGGCTATCACGACGGTGTCCCCTGGAGGCTCTCCGGCCGCGGCTCTGTCCTCATCGATGGCCGGCCGGCCGCGATCCTCGGCCGCATCTCGATGGACTCGATGATCATCGACCTGCAAGGCATTCCGGAAGCCGCCCGCGGGATGGACGTCCTCATCTATGGCCGCTACGGGGGCCACGAGCTGAGGCCAGAGGAAGTCGCTGCGAAGTGCGACACGATTGCGTACGAGCTCGTGGCGCGCGTCGGCCCTCGCGTGCAGCGCGTGTTCGTTGGTTAGGACCTATCACCAGTGTCATCCTGAGCTGGCGGAGCGACGAAGGAGCGAAGCGCGGCGAAGGATCCAGTGCAAATGGGAGGGTGGGCTGAACGGGAAGTGCGCAGCTTGGGGCGCCGGCCCCACACCCGCCCCGGCAGAGAACCTCGGGATCCTTCGCCGTCCTCAGCCCCTCCAGGGCATCGGCGGCTCAGGATGACACCAACCGGCGGAAGACGAAGGAGACATCGGATGCACGAGTTGGAGGGAAGAGTCGCCATCGTCATCGGAGCGTCCAGTGGGATCGGGCGCGCAACCGCTGAGCTGCTCGCGAAAGAGGGGGCACGGGTCGCCGTCTGTTCCCGCTCCGAGGACCTGCTGGCCGACCTCGTCGCCGGCCACGAGGGGCGGATGCTCGCGGTCGCGGGCGACGCGTCCGACCTCGCCACGATCGAGCGCCTCTTCTCGGCGTGCGAGTCGAAGCTCGGCCACTGCGATCTCCTCGTGAATTGCGCCGGTGCGCTCGAGGTGGCTCGTGTCGTCGACATGACGGTCGCGCAGTGGGAGACGACGTTCGCCGTGAACGCACGCGCGATCTTCTTCGCCTGCCGGCGCGCACTGCCCTCGATGATCGACCGCCGCGTCGGGACGATCGTCAATGTCGCGTCGATCTCCGGAGTCCGGGGACCTCAGAAGTTCCCGGGCTTCGCCGCGTACTGCGCGAGCAAGGCGGCGGTGATTGCGTTCACGGAGGCGCTCGCGGTCGAGATCGGGGAGCTCGGCGTGCGGGTGAACGCGGTGAGCCCGGGCTCGGTCGACACCGCCATGTGGGCGGAGGCGAGCGGCGGCGCACCGGCCGCCATGACGCCGGATGAAGTCGCGTGCGCCATCGTCTTCCTCGCGTCCGACGCCTCGCGTCCGATGAACGGCCAGAACCTCACGCTCTACAGCTCGTAGCGCGAGGCGAAAGCGGCCACTGACCACTGACCACTGACCACCGACCACTTCTGACGCTATGCTTTCCCCATGCGAATCCTCCAGGTCGACGCCTTCACTGCGGAGCCGTTCGGTGGCAATCCGGCGGCAGTCTGCTTTCTCGACCAGACGCGGGACGACCGCTGGATGCAGTCGGTCGCCGCGGAGATGAACCTCTCCGAGACTGCGTTCCTGCTCCCTGCCGAGGACGGGTGGTCACTCCGATGGATGACGCCGCAGGTCGAGGTCGACCTTTGCGGTCACGCGACGCTCGCCAGCGCTCACGCGCTCTGGGACGAGAAGCTTCTCGGCGCCGATGCCGTCGCGCGCTTCCACACCCGCAGCGGACTGCTGACCGCACGTCGCGACGCAGGCTGGATCGAGCTCGACTTTCCGGCAACGACGCCGGCCCCTTGCGCAGCGCCCGCGGGGATGTTCGAGGCGCTCGGCCTCTCGGGCGCAAAGAACGTCCTGCGCAGCCGTTTCGACGTGTTGATCGAGGTCGACTCGGAAGAGACCGTCCGGCGCTTGAAGCCCGACTTCGCTCGGCTCCGCAGCGTCGAGGCGCGCGGCGTCATCGTGACGAGCCGCTCCGCGTCCGCCGGAGTCGACTTCGTCTCGCGTTTCTTCGCCCCCGCGGTCGGCGTCGACGAAGACCCGGTGACCGGCTCCGCACACTGCGCGCTCACCCCCTACTGGCAGCAGGCCGGCCTCGGGAAGGACGGTTGGATGAACGCGTTTCAGGCGTCTGCGCGGGGAGGCATCCTGCGGGTGTCACTGCAGGGAGACCGGGTGAAACTGCAGGGGCAGGCCGTGACGATCCTCCGCGGCGAGCTCGTGGCGTAAGACGTGCAATTAAACGTTTTGAATTAATAAGACATATTAACGGCGGCAAAACACCATGTCATCCATCCGCGAAATGCTCGAGCGCATCGAGCACGACACGCTGGTCGCAAAGGCGGCGAAGAGCTCCCAGACGCGCGGCCGCGATCGCGCGGAGCCGGAGGATGATCTCCGCCCGTCCTACCAGCGCGACCGCGACCGCATCGTCCACTGCAAGACCTTCCGGCGGCTCAAGCACAAGACGCAGGTGTTCCTTGCGCCCGAGGGCGACCACTACCGGACCCGGCTGACGCACGTGCTCGAGGTGACGCAGATCGGCCGCACGATCGCGAAATCTCTCCGGCTCAACGAGGTCCTCACCGAGGCGATCGGACTCGGCCACGACCTCGGTCACTCCGCCTTCGGGCATGCCGGCGAAGCGGCGCTCAACAAGCTCGTGCGCGGCGGCTTCGACCATTACCGGCAGTCGGTCCGCGTCGTCGAGAAACTCGAGAACGACGGGCAGGGATTGAACCTGACCGTCGAGGTCCGCGACGGAATCCTGAAGCACTCGAAGGGGCAGAAGGGGGAGCTTCTCCGGACGCGACCGAAAGCGCGCGCTCTCACCCTCGAGGGCGACATCGTGCGGATTTCCGACATCATCGCGTACGTCAACCACGACATCGACGACGGGATCCGCGCCGGAATCATCCGGGAGCAGGACATCCCCAAGGAGATCCGCGCGACGCTCGGGAAGAGCAGCGGGGCCCGCATCGACCGGATGGTGCGCGACGTGATCAACGCGACGCTCGCCCGCGACTACGAACAGATCGCGATGACGCCGGAGATCATCGACGCACTGGAGGCTCTCCGGAGCTACATGTTCGAGAACATGTACCTCAAACCCGAGGTGCGCGACGAGTTCGAGAAGGCGCAGAAGATCCTCATCGCGATCTTCGAATACGTGGTGAAGCACCCGGAGGGCTACATCACGCCGTCGGACGACGAGCCGCTCGAGCGGCTCGCCATCGACTTCATCGCCGGCATGACCGACCGCTATGCGATGAACCTCTACGCGAAGCTCTTCCTCCCGCGGCCGTGGGCGTAGAAAACAGAAGTGTGAAGTGTGAAGTAGGAAGTGTGAAAGCCGAGGGTTCTTTCACACTTCACACTTCACACTTCACACTTC
>JBAQWH010000270.1:0-2229 GCA_049298815.1 Thermoanaerobaculia bacterium
GTCGAAGACTACGGCGCTGACCTGCTCGTGCTCGGAGCCCAGCAGTCCCGCTTCCGCGGCGAGTCGGTGATCGGGACGACGACCGAGCGGCTGGTCCGCCTGGCGCGGTTCCCGATGCTGACGGTCGTCCGCCAGCCTGCCGAGCGCCTCGAGCACGAGGACGCGGAAGCGCTCGCGCTGGCCACCGTGTGACCCCCGGCGCACGCCGTGTGACGGATGTCACGAGCACCCATCGCGCTCAGGGGGTCGGTCATCTCGTAGGTGCCTCAGCATGCAGGGGTTAGGTCCTGTAGTGAATGTCACATGACGTTGTGCGAGTACTCACGGCCTCAGGTTCATCCGACCGCAACAATGCGTCCTGCGGGAGGAATCTCTATGACTGCAGTCCAGGACGCTCCTGCTGCGTCTCTGTTCGCACGCCGTGTCGACGTGCTCGGGACCGAGAACGCCTTCAAGATCGCCCCCTACATCGCCGAGGTCGAAGCACGCGGTGACCGCGTCATCCGCTGCAACATCGGCGAGCCCGACTTCCCGCTTCCCGACCACATCGCCTTCGAAGTCAAGCGCCAGATCGACCTCGGCCAGACCCACTACTGCGACCCTCAGGGCATCCTCCCGCTCCGCCAGGCGATCGCGAAACACGTCGGCGACCGCCGCGGACTCCACATCACCCCCGACCGCGTCGTCGTCTTCCCCGGCGCCAAGCCGCCGATCGGCTTCGCCCAGCAGGTCTACTGCGATCCCGGCGATGAGGTGATCTACCCGAGTCCCGGCTTCCCGATCTACGAGTCGTTCACCCGCTTCATGGAAGCCACTCCGGTCCCGCTCCAGCTCACCGAGGAGAAGGAGTTCGCCTTCACCGGGAGCGACCTCGCCCCGTTGCTCAGCGAGCGGACGAAGCTGATCTACATCAACTTCCCATCGAACCCGACCGGCGGGGTCGCATCGCGCGAGCAGCTCGCCGAGATCGCCGGCATCATCCGCGACCGCGCGCCCGCGGAGGCGCGGGTCTACTCGGATGAAGTTTACGAAGACATCCTCTTCGACGGCGCGAAACACGTCTCGATCGCGTCGATCCCCGGCATGGAGGAGCGGACGATCATCGTCAGCGGCGTGTCGAAGTCGTACGCCTGGACCGGCGGCCGCCTCGGATGGGCGGTCTTCCCGACGGTGGAGGAGGCCTCGCTCTTCCGCAACATGAACATCAACTACTACTCGTGCACCGCGGCGTACAACCAGTGGGGCGCGAAGGTCGCGCTCGAGTCGCCGGAGAGCGCGGTCTCGATCGCGGTCATGAACAACGCGTTCGCGCGCCGCCGCGACATCGTGGTCAAAGGGCTGAACCACATTCCCGGGATCACCTGCCGCAACCCGCGCGGCGCGTTCTACGTCTTCCCGAACGTCGGCGGCGTTCTCGAGTCGCTCGGTGCGATCGACGCGTGGGAGGCCCTGCCGCCGGACCTTCGGCAGAAGACCTCGCCGGCGACCATGTTCCAGCTCTTCCTCCTGTTCCGCTACCACGTTGCGACGCTCGACCGCCGCTCGTTCGGTGTGATCGGGAGCGAAGGGAAGCACTACCTCCGGATCTCCATCGCGACCTCCCTCGAGGACCTCGACGAGGCGCTCCTCCGCATCGCGGCGGCGGCCAGGGACCGGATCGGATTTCAAAGCTATCTGAAAGACGGGAGACTCGTATGAAACCGACGTTCGGCCCTCGCCGCGCAGTCTGGATCGACACCACCGGCGAGAGCGCTGCGCCGCTGTCCGCTGCGGAGCTGCAGGCGTTCGAGACCTTCGACACCGCGTACCGCGGGCTCTGCGCGATGCTCTACAACTACGCGCCGATGTCGGGGCACCCGGGCGGGTCGATCTCGTCCGGCCGCTTCGTCGCCGCGCTCGCCTTCGACGCGATGTCGTACGACCTGACGAACCTCGACCGCGACGATGCCGACGTGATGTCGTATGCCGCGGGTCACAAGGCGCTCGGCCTTTACGTGATGTGGGCGCTCCGCAACGAGATTGCGCGGATCGCGCGGCCCTCGCTCCTCGCCTCCGATCCTCGCCATCAGCTGCGGCTCGAAGACCTCCTCGGGTTCCGCCGCAATCCGACGAACGAGACCCCGCTGTTCCGCGCGTTCCGGTCGAAGGCGCTCGACGGCCACCCGACGCCGGCGACCCCCGGGATCCGCCTGTCGACCGGCGCCTCCGGCGTCGGCGTCGGCTCTTCGT
>JBAQWH010000271.1:0-10511 GCA_049298815.1 Thermoanaerobaculia bacterium
CCTCCGGGGAGGTAAAGGCGCCTCCGCGAGCCGCAGGTTCATGCGGTCCAGCGCCGACTTCACCTGCTCGCGACGCGACTTTGCCGAGAGGACTCCTCGCAACGTCTGCTGCACCAGAGGTTCTCGGATCACCGACCATTGAGTCCCGATCCTGGGGGCGAACAGCAGTTCACGCCGCAGCTGCGGCTCGTTCGCGTCGTCGGCGACGAACACGATGTGGGCGTCGGGTCGGCTTCGATGGATCGCACGGGCGACGACGACCGGCGAACCGATGCCCGCGTCGATGACTGCGGCGTCGACCGCTGCTTCGGCCGCCCTGTCGGCGGCATCGCGGCTCTCGATTGTCTCGATGACCTCGAGCCCGTCCTTCCTCAGAACGTCGGCAACGCGACTGCTCGAGCCGTCCGGCCGGACATGGAGGACCGCCGTCATCACTCAGAGCAGCGGCTGCCCAAGCAGCGCGCGTCCGGTCCAGATCCGCAGGATGTCGGTGGTGGGTGCCATCACGTGGGCTGCGCGGACGTCGCGCAGCATGCGGGGAAGCGCACCGTTCTCGCGGTAGCCGATTCCGCCGGCGAGAGTCATCGCCTCGTTGACCGCCCAGACGGCTGCGTCGGCGACCTCGGCCTTGCAGCTGAGGATCGCGGGGAGGGCGTCGGGGGTCCCTGTGTCGCCGCGGTACGCAGCGAGGTAGAGGAGCTGGCGCGTGGCCTCGAGGCGGCTCCAGATCGTGCCGAGCTTGTGCTGCAGGACCTCGATCGACGCGAGCGACTCACCGGTGTGCTCGTGCACGCGCAAGCGGACGTGGCCGAGGACGTACTCCAGCGCGCCACGGGCGACGCCCAGATACGTCGCAGCCATCGCGACGAGAAAATAGGGGGCGACGACTTCGAAGACGTACCAGATCTGGTCGCCCTCTCGGCCGATGAGGTTGGCCACCGGTACCCGCGCGTCCTTGAACTTCATCGTCAGCGACGAGTTGCCCCGCATCCCGAAGCCATCCCATCGCCCCTGCCACTCGACCCCCGCGGTATTGCGGTCGACGATGAGCGCGCTGAACTCCCCGGCCTCCTGGGTCGCACGAGTCGAGACCACGTAGGAGTCGGCACGGCCGCCACTCGTGACGAAATGCTTCGTCCCGTTCACCACGAATTGATCGCCCTCGACCGCGAGCTCGGTCTGGGGGAGATAGAAGTGCGCGCCCGTCCCGGGCTCACTCAGCGAGAGCGTCGTGATGTGTCGCCCCTGGGCGATCGGACGAAGGTACTGCTCGCGCTGGTGGTCGGAAGGCTTGGTCGCCATGACCGCGGTGGCGACGCAGTGCATCGCGTAGCAGATCGCGGACGATGCGCAGGCGGGAGCAAGCGCCTCGGTGACCGCAACGAGCCCCACGAGGCCGTATCCCATTCCGCCGACGTCGGTCGGCGCGTTGAGTCCCATCAGCCCTGCGTCGGCCAGCGCACGCATCGAGTGCTCGGGCCAGACCGCATCGCGATCGACCTCCTCGGCTCTCGGGGCGAGCACGTTGGTGGCTACCTCGGCGGCCCGCTCGCGCAATTCGTTCAGCGCGGGAGAGAAGTAAGGGGCATGCATCGGTCTTTGAGTGTCCTCGATCTCAGCTGCGCGTACCGTGGCGGTCGGCCGCGCCGCCCAGCTCGGTCAGGAGGGCGGGGGTGACGCTGCGCTCGCGTGCCGCTTCCAACTCGGACGACAGGATCGGCAGCCTGACGACGAAGCGCGCTCCGCGTCCGAGCCCTTCGCTCTCGGCCGTGATCTCGCCGTGATGCAGGTCGACGATGTGCTGGGCGATTGCGAGTCCGAGCCCGAGCCCGCTGCGCTTCGCCGACTCGTCCGCCTGCCGGAGGCGGTCGAAGACGTGCGGCAGGAAGGACGGCTCGATCCCCTCGCCTTCGTCGCTCACGCTGATCGTGACCGAGCCGTTGCTGCGCTGAAGACGAAGGTCGACGTGCCGTCCCGGCGGCGTGAACTTGATCGCGTTCGACAGGAGGTTGCCGATCACCTGCTGCATGCGGCTCGGATCGGCGGCGGTCACGGTTTCGCGGTCGACGATCTCCGAGGTGAGCCGGACGTCCGCCTCGGATGCGGCGGGACGCGCGGTCGTGAGCGCTGCCTCGACGACGTCGGCCAGGCGCACCGGTCGGAGGTCGACCTGGAACTTGCCGAGGATGATTCGCGAGACGTCGAGCATGTCATCGATGAGGTGAGCCTGCAGACGCGCGCTCGACTCGATCGTCTGGAGCGCCTCGGCGAGCTCGTCCTCCGCGAATTCGCCGCTGCGGAGGAACTGCACCCAGCCGAGGATCGAGGTCATCGGCGTGCGGAGTTCGTGGGACAGCGTCGCGAGGAAGTTGTCCTTGGCGCGGTTCTGAGCTTCCGCCTCACGGTAACGGCGCTCGGCCTCGTCGGCCGCCGCCGCCGCCCGCTTTTCAGTCAGGTCGCGGAACGTGATGACCGCCCCCCACAGGTTCGATTCCTCGTCCCGCATCGGAGACGCGAGGTACTCGACCGGGAAGCTCGTCCCGTCAGCCCGGAAGAAGGTGTCCTCGGCATGTTCCTGCGTCAGTCGCCCATGCAGGGTCGCGTAGAGCGCACAACTTTCCTCGGAACAGGTGACGACACCCGGAAACGTCGGATGGACGAGCGCGTGCATGTTGCTCCGGACGATCTCATCGGGGCGACGGCCGATCATCCGCGCGGCGGCAGGATTCACGAACGTAGTCTCCGCATGAAGGCCGATCCCGAAGATTCCCTCGGCAGCTGCGTCGAGGATCAGCTGGTTCTGGCGGTTGACCCGCGCGAGCTCCTGGGTCTGCCGTTCGAGCTCCCTCCGCTTGCGGAACAGCTCGACGAAGACGTTGACCTTCGACCGGAGCACGTCCGGATGGAACGGCTTGAAGATGTAGTCGACCGCCCCGAGCTCATAACCGCGAAAGACGTTCGTCTCGCTCCGGGAGAGGGCGGTGAGGAAGATGATCGGCGTATCGCGCGAGCGCTCCCGCGTGCGGATCAGCGCCGCCGTCTCGAAGCCGTCGAGCTCCGGCATCTGCACGTCGAGAAGCACCACCGCGAACTCCCCATCGAGCAGTTGCTTGAGCGCGCGACGGCCGGACTCCGCCTTCACGAGCGTCACCCCCTCGATGTCGACGAGAATCGACTCGAGTGCGAGCAGGTTGCTCGGCTGGTCGTCGACCAGCAGGATGTTGACGTGCGCGTCGGTCATGGAAGGTTGCGGCAAAGCTCGATGAGGAAGGGCCCAATCCGGTTCAATGGCAAGATTCGATCCACTCGAGTCGCCTCCAGCGCGGCCTTTGGCATCTCGGGGGCCTCGGCGGTCGTCGGATCCTGGACGATGACGAAGCCACCTCGCTCCCGCACCTTCGCGGCCCCCGCCGCCCCGTCGTGGTTCGCGCCGGTCAGGACGATGGCGATGACGCCGGGGCCGTAGGCGTCCGAGGCCGACTCGAAGAGGACGTCGATCGACGGACGGGAGTACGCGACCGCCTCATCGACCGAAAGGCTGAACTCGCCGCGCTCGGCCATGAGGTGATAGTTGGCCGGAGCGAGGAAAATCGTCCCCGGCTTGATCCACTGCTTGTCGGTCACGTCGACGACGGCGAGCTTCACGCGCCGGCGGAAGAATGCAGGAAGGCCTTCGTCGGAGGTCCTGTAGCGATGCTGGACGACCGCGATCGGCAGTGGGAACTCCGGAGGGAGGACGCCGAGGACCACCTCGAGCGCATGCATGCCGCCGAGGGAGCAGCCGATCACGACGAGCTCCCAGCCCCGCGACGCTTCGGGGAGGACCCGCCCATCCCTCCACGCTCGGACGCCGTCCGGAAGCGCGGCGTCGGCTGGATAAGCTCCGTTGCGACGGTCGATCGTCCTCACCGGGCTCTCCGGAAGAGCTTCTCGTCGGCGTCGATCTCGTCGTAGTTCTCGATGACCGTCGTGTAACGGATCGACTCCTTCTTGCCGAGGCCCAGGACACCGAACATCTCCATGCTGTCGAGGAACAGCTGCTGGACGCGGTCCTGGAGCGCGTTGTTGAAGTAGATCAGGACGTTCCTGCAGAAGATGACGTTGAAGTGATTGAACGATGCGTCGGTGACGAGGTTGTGCTGAGCGAAGACGACGTTCTCGCGCAGCGACGGGCGGAAGATCGCATGGTCGTACCGCGCGGTGTAGTAGTCGGAGAACGTCGCAGTGCCACCCGCGGCGATGTAGTTCGACGTGTTCTCCTGCATCGTCGCGATCGGGAAGATCCCGCTCTTGGCCTTCTGAAGGACGGCCTCGTTGATGTCGGTCGCGTAGATGCGGCAGCGGTCGTAGAGGCCTTCCTCCTGAAGAAGGATGGCCATCGAGTAGACCTCTTCTCCCGTCGAACAACCGGCGTGCCAGATGCGCACGAACGGGTATGTCCTGAGCGTCGGCACCACCTTCTGCCGGAACGCGAGGTAGAACGTCGGGTCGCGGAACATCGCCGTCGTATTGATCGACAGGTCGAGAAGGAGCCGCTCCATGCAGTCGGCGTCGTGCAGCACCTTCTCGATGAGTCCCGAGACCGAGCTGAGACCCTCGGCAAGAACGCGCTTCCAGATGCGGCGTCGCAGCGAAGGAAGTGAGTAGTCGCGGAAGTCGAACCCGTAATGACGAAAGACCCCCTCGGTGAGAAGGTGGACCTCGATCGACTCGAGGTTCGACTCCTCCCGTCCCGGTGTGGCAGGTGAGGGTGTCACGGTCATCCTCGGGTCGAAGGAGCAAAGGGCGGACCCATCCGAAGCATGAAGCACGTCGGGTGAAGAGTGCGTCACTGCCGGAGCCGGCTGATCGTCTCCGGGCGGAACGGGAGGCGAAGAGCGAGAGTGAAGAGGAGGTCCGACCGGCTCAGCCATGGTTCACTCTTCACTCTTCACTCTTCACTCTTCCGGTTCATCGATACAGCCACACCCGCAATAGTGAGACGAGCTGCTGCGCGTCGATCGGTTTGGTGATGTAGTCGGAGGCGCCGGCATCCATGCACTTCTCGCGATCGCCCTTCATCGCTTTCGCGGTGAGAGCGATCATCGGGAGGTTCTTGAACCGCTCGTTCCCCCGGATGAGGCGCATCGCTTCGTAGCCGTCCATCTCCGGCATCATGACGTCCATGAGGACGACGTCGATGTCGTCGTTCTCCTCGAGCATCCGGATGCCGTCGGAACCGCTCTCGGCGTAGACGACCTTCATCTTGTGCCTCTCCAGCAGGCTCGTCAGCGCGTAGATGTTGCGCATGTCGTCGTCGACGATGAGCGCCTTTCTGCCGGCGAGCACCGGATCGGATTCGTGCAGCTGCTCGAGCATCTGCCGCTTGTGCTCCGGCAGGTTGGCCTCGACGCGGTGGAGGAACAGCGCGGTCTCGTCGAGTAGCCGGTCGGGCGACCGGACGTCCTTGACGATGATGGCGTCGGCCATCTTCTTGAGCTCCGTCTCTTCCTTTCGCGACAGCTCGCGGCCCGTGTAGACGACGATCGGGATGTCCTCGATGCCGAGTTCGTCCTTCATCTTCGAGATGAACTCGAAGCCGGTCATGTCGGGCAGGCCGAGGTCGAGGACCATGCAGTCGAAGTGGCGCTGGCGGAGGAGCTCGAGTGCCTCCTGTCCGCTGCCGACCGCCTGGATGTCGACGTCGCCTTCACCGATCAGCTCGACGATGGCGCTCCGCTGACCTTCGTTGTCCTCGACGACCAGGAGCGACTTGTTGTTGCGGTCGACGAAGCCGCGAATCTTCGCAAACGCCTCGTCGAGCGCGTCCTTCGTGACCGGCTTCTGCACGTGGGCGAATGCTCCGAGCCTCAGGCCGCGCCCGGTCTCGTCGTCGCCGGAGATGATGTGAACCGGGATGTGGCGCGTGGCACGGTCGTGCTTGAGCCGGTCGAGGACCGTCCAACCCTCCATGTCGGGGAGCTGGATGTCGAGGGTGATCGCGTCGGGGCGGTAACGCCTCGCGAGCGCGAGTGCCATCTCGCCGCTGGTCGCGACGATCCCCTTGAAGCCCTTGTCACGCGTGATGTCGAGAAGGATCTGCGCGAAGGTGACGTCGTCCTCGACCACGAGAACCGTGCGGTCTCCCGGCTCGATGCTGTTCCGATCGTCCGGGAGCTGCTCCTCGACGATCAGGTTGTTTTCGGCCGAAGTCTCTCCGATCGCGGCCAGCTCCCTCACGGACTCGAGCTCGGTTCCGGGCTCCGGTGCGGAGTCGTCGGTCGGGATCGTCCTCTCGCGGCGGGCAATCGGTGCGACGTAGCTCTGCGGCAGGTAGAGCGTGAACGTCGACCCGACACCGAGCTCGCTGGCAACGCGGATCTCGCCGCCGAGGAGCCGCGCGATCTCGCGGCTGATCGAGAGGCCGAGGCCGGTGCCGCCGTACTTCCTCGTCGTCGATGCGTCGGCCTGCTGGAACGCCTCGAAGATGATCTTCTGCTTGTCCTCGGAGATGCCGACGCCGGTGTCGGTCACGCGGAACGCGATCACGCTGCCGGCGCGGTCGAGGATGTCGTGGCCCGGCGTCCAGCCTTCGACCGCACGCTCGACGGCGAGCATCACGCCGCCCTTCTCGGTGAACTTGAACGCGTTGCCGAGCAGGTTCTTGAGCACCTGCTGGACGCGCATCGGGTCGGTATGGATCGACGGCGGCAGGTTCGGCGAGAGCTCGATCGTGAAGTCGATCTCCTTGTCGGCCGCCACCTGCCGGAACGTCCGCTCCATCAGGTCCTGCAGCTCCTTGAACGCGAAGTCGCTCAGCGACACGGTCATCATGCCGCTCTCGATCTTCGACAGGTCGAGGATGTCGTTGATGAGCGTGAGCAGGTCCTGCCCCGACCCGTGGATCGTCTGCGCGAACTCGACCTGCTTCTCACTGAGGTTGGCGTCCGGGTTGTCCGAGAGCAGCTTCGCGAGGATGAGGAGCGAGTTGAGCGGCGTGCGCAGCTCGTGCGACATGTTCGCCAGGAACTCGCTCTTGTACTTCGAGGTGAGGGCCAGCTGCCGCGCCTTCTCCTCGAGTTGACGCTTGGCGCTCTCGACCTCGCGGTTCTTCTGCTCGACCTCTTCGTTCTGGGTCTGGAGCAGGCGCGCTTTCTCCTCCAGCTCCTCGTTCGTCTGCTGCAGCTCTTCCTGCTGCTGCTTGAGCAGTTCCTCGGAGGCCTGCAGCGACTTCGCCTGCTGCTCGAGCCGCTTGTTCGTCTCGGTCAGCTCTTCCTGCTGCGACTGCAGCTCTTCGGCGAGCGACTGCGACTGCGTGAGCAGCTCCTCCGTCCTGGAGTTCGCCTGGATCGTGTTGATGACGACGCCGATCGACTCGGTGAGCTGGTCGAGCAGCGCCTGATAGGTCTCCGTGAACTCGCCGAACGACGCGAGCTCCATCACCGCGAGCACCTGACCTTCGAAGACGATCGGCAGCACGATCAGCTGCAACGGCCGCGCTTCGCCGAGGCCCGAGTTGATCTGGATGTAGTCCGCAGGGGCGTTGGTGATGAGGATGCGCTGCTTCTCGAACGCCGCCTGCCCGACCAGCCCCTCGCCGACGCGGAACTGCTGGTTGAGATGCTTGCGTGCGCGGTACGCGTAGGTCGCGAGCAGGCGGAGGCGTGCGTCCTCGCCCCCGTTCACGTCCATGATGTAGAAGACGCCGTGGGCCGCTCCGATCACCGGCGCGAGCTCGCTGAGGATCATCTGGGACACGGTCTGCAGGTTCTTCTGTCCCTGCATCATCCGCGTGAACTTCGCGAGGTTGGTCTTGAGCCAGTCCTGCTCCGCGTTCCGCGAGGTCGTCTCGCGGAGATTGCGGATCATCTCGTTGATGTTGCCCTTGAGTGCCGCGAGCTCGCCCTGCGCCTCGACCGTGATGTTGCGCGTGAGGTCGCCCTTGGTGACGGCGGTCGCGACGTCCGCGATCGCACGCACCTGTGTGGTGAGGTTCGCTGCGAGCTGGTTGACGTTGTCGGTCAGGTCCTTCCACGTGCCGGCCGCGCCGGGGACGTTCGCCTGACCGCCGAGGCGGCCCTCGACTCCGACCTCACGCGCCACCGTCGTGACCTGGTCCGCGAAGGTCGCGAGCGTCTCGATCATGTCGTTGATCGTGTCGCCCAGCTCGGCGATCTCGCCCCTTGCCTCGACCGCCAGCTTCTGCTTGAGGTTGCCCTTCGCGATCGCCGTGACGACGCGCGCGATGCCTCGGACCTGGTTCGTCAGGTTCGACGCCATCATGTTGACGTTGTCGGTCAGGTCCTTCCACGTGCCTGAGACGCCCTTGACCATCGCCTGGCCGCCGAGCTTCCCTTCCGTGCCGACCTCGCGCGCCACGCGCGTGACCTCCGAGGCGAAGCTGTTGAGCTGATCGACCATCGTGTTGATCGTCTCCTTCAGCTCGAGGATCTCGCCCTTGACGTCGACCGTGATCTTCTTCGACAGGTCGCCGTTCGCGACCGCCGTCGTCACCGCCGCGATGCTTCGAACCTGCGTGGTGAGGTTCGACGCCATCATGTTGACGTTGTCGGTCAGGTCGGCCCACGTGCCGGCGACCCCCTTCACCTGCGCCTGGCCACCCAGACGTCCTTCGCTGCCGACCTCGCGGGCCACGCGCGTGACTTCCGACGCGAAGCTGTTGAGCTGGTCGACCATCGTGTTGATCGTGTTCTTCAGCTCGAGGATCTCGCCACGTGCTTCCGCGGTGATCTTCTTCGACAGGTCACCGAGCGCGACCGCAGTCGTCACCTCCGCGATGTTGCGCACCTGGCCGGTGAGGTTCGAGGCCATCGAGTTGACCGACTCCGTGAGGTCCTTCCACGTTCCGGACACCCCTTTGACCTGCGCCTGGCCGCCGAGACGCCCTTCGCTGCCGACCTCGGTCGCGACGCGCGTGACCTCGGCCGCGAAGCTGTTCAGCTGGTCCACCATCGAGTTGATGGTCATCTTCAGCTCGAGCATCTCGCCCTTGACGTCGACCGTGATCTTCTTCGACAGGTCGCCATTCGCGACCGCCGTGGTGACCTGCGCGATGTTGCGCACCTGACCCGTCAGGTTGGACGCCATCATGTTGACGTTGTCGGTCAGGTCCTTCCACGTTCCGCCGACCCCGCGCACCTGCGCCTGGCCGCCGAGCTTCCCTTCGGTGCCGACTTCGCGCGCCACGCGCGTGACCTCGGCCGCGAAGCTGTTCAGCTGGTCCACCATCGAGTTGATCGTGTTCTTCAACTCGAGCAGCTCGCCGCGGACGTCGACCGTGATCTTCTTCGACAGGTCGCCTGTCGCGACCGCGGTCGTGACGTCGGCGATGTTGCGCACCTGGTTCGTCAGGTTCGACGCCATCGAGTTGACCGACTCGGTCAGGTCGCGCCACGTGCCCGACACGCCGCTGACTTCCGCCTGGCCGCCGAGGATGCCCTCGGTCCCGACCTCGCGGGCCACGCGCGTCACTTCCGCGGCGAACGACCGAAGCTGATCGACCATCGTGTTGACGGTGTTCTTGAGCTCGAGGATCTCGCCTCGCGCCTCCGCCGTGATCTTCTTCGACAGGTCGCCGTTTGCGACCGCGGTCGTGACCTCCGCGATGTTACGCACCTGCCCCGTGAGGTTGCCGGCCATCGAGTTGACCGAGTCCGTCAGGTCGCGCCACGTCCCGGCGACCCCTGCGACGTTCGCCTGGCCGCCGAGCTGCCCTTCCGTGCCGACCTCACGCGCCACGCGCGTGACCTCGGAGGCGAATGCGCTCAGCTGGTCGACCATGATGTTGATCGTGTTCTTCAGCTCGAGGATCTCCCCTCGGGCCTCCGCCGTGATCTTCTTCGACAGGTCGCCGGTCGCGACCGCCGTCGTCACCTCCGCGATGTTCCGCACCTGCGCCGTCAGGTTCGACGCCATCGAGTTGACCGAGTCCGTCAGGTCGCGCCACGTCCCGGCGACCCCGGTGACGTTCGCCTGACCGCCGAGCTGCCCTTCCGTGCCGACCTCACGCGCCACGCGCGTGACCTCGGACGCGAACGAGTTGAGCTGGTCCACCATCGTGTTGATCGTGTCCTTCAGCTCGAGGATCTCGCCCCGCGCCTCCGCCGTGATCTTCTTCGACAGATCGCCGGTCGCGACCGCCGTCGTGACCTCCGCGATGTTGCGCACCTGCGCCGTCAGGTTCGACGCCATCGCGTTGACCGAGTCGGTGAGGTCGCGCCACGTTCCGGCGACCCCGGTGACTTCCGCCTGGCCGCCCAGCTGTCCTTCGGTGCCGACCTCGCGCGCCACGCGCGTGACCTCCGACGCGAACGCGCTGAGCTGATCGACCATGACGTTGATCGTGTTCTTCAGCTCGAGGATCTCGCCTCGTGCTTCCGCCGTGATCTTCTTCGACAGGTCGCCGAGTGCGACCGCCGTGGTGACCTCGGCGATGTTGCGCACCTGCCCGGTGAGGTTGCCGGCCATCGAGTTGACCGAGTCGGTGAGATCGCGCCACGTGCCCGCAACGC
>JBAQWH010000272.1:0-7492 GCA_049298815.1 Thermoanaerobaculia bacterium
GCTTCGCTCCGCACCCGGCTAATCGCCCTCGCGCCTCCGGCGCGGGCGCCTCGAGGGTCCGGGCATCTCGCGCCACCCCGGGGCAACGCGCCCCCCCTACCCTCGCCACTTCTCGATCTCTCGCCGCTCCTTCTTCGTCGGGCGGCCGCTGCCGCGATCGCGGTATCCGCCCATCGAAGGGTCGGGCTTCTCCTTCACCGGCGTCTCGTCGACGTACATCGTTCGCGCCACGTCCTTCGAGACGTTTCCCACCGGCAGGCTCGAGACCACGACCTTCCGGAAGACATCGCCGACGAAAAACTCGACGACATCGCCGGGCTTGACCTCGGACGCCGCTTTCACACGAAGCCCGTTCACTTTGACGAGCCCGCCCTTGCAGGCCTCGGTCGCCTCCGCCCGGTGCTTGAAGAGGCAGACGAGTTTGAGCCACAGGTCGACGCGATGTCGCTGCATGCGGCACTAAAACCGTCGGACCCTGCGCGAAGTTCCTGCGGGAGGGGTCCCTGAGTTCCTCGGGTTCCTCGGGAAACGAGTCGACGATCCGCGGTCCGAGCCCGAACCCGACTCTTCGGACGCTGCAGGGTCGAGATGCCCAGAGTTCCCCAGAGTTCCCCCGAGGAACCCCGAGGAACTCAGCGACCGAGGGACCGAGGGACTCCCCGTCCACAACCGTTCTATAATCAGCATCTTCCGGAGGGGTGAATGATCAAGGCGGACATCGTCAACAAAGTCGCGGAGACGTCGGAGATCTCGCGGATGAAGGCTGCGCAGGCAGTCGACACCGTCATCGAGGGTCTCCGCAACGCCCTCGCGCGCGGCCAGCGGATCGAGCTCCGCGGCTTCGGCGTCTTTCAGGTGAAGCAGCGGAAGAAGGGCATCGGCCGCAACCCGAAGACGGGAGTCGAGGTCAAGATCCCGCCCGGCAACACCATCCGCTTCAAGCCGGGCAAGGAGCTTCGCAACCTGCTCTAGCACCACCCGAAACCCATCCAGGTACCAGCGCCGGAGAGCAATCTCCGGCGTTTCTGTGTCGGGCCGGACCCGCCGGGTCACGCGAGGGTGAACAAAGCGAAAACCCACCAAATCGGGCGCAACTTCGGGGTCGCATCGGGCGTTAGGGGCGCGAGGATGAGCATGTCTCATCCACAAGGAGAAATGTTCATGATCAAGAATCTCGCAGTCTCCGCTGCCCTTCTTCTCTCGCTCGCCTGCGCATCGACGCCGATGACGCAGAGCGAAGGCGGCGCGGCCGCCGGGGTGGCGACGAGCGCCTCCAGCGCCCCCGACTTCATCCTCCTCTCCAGCTCCTCGGCGGTCCGTCAGTACGACGCAATCAGCCCGGTCTACTCGCTCCACGTGCGTGGCACGATGACCAGCGCCGGCTTCATCCCGGTCGGACAGGTGCAGGGCCGCGGCAAGCTGTGCGCCGACGGCAAGGACTGGCTGAGCATTCGCGACCTCAAGACCCACAAGGCTTCCGACGGCACGGCCCCGGTCGCCCCGTACCTCCTCGGCTGCGCCGCCGGCTCGAGCTTCACCCCGGCCACCCGCGACATCGTGATGCAGTAACCCGATCTCACCCCTGTACCGACCGGCCGCGGCCGGGCCCGAGGGCCTGCCGCGGCTTTTCATTGGACGCGAACCAACGCGTCGCAGCGATTGCACACGCAATATAGTAACTATTTATCAGAATCTATTTTCATACTTCATACTTCAGACTTCATACTTCGCGATAAACTCGCCCTCCGTGCAGCCAGACCAGACCGTTCTCGCCCTCGACTTCGGATCGCAGTACACGCAGCTGATCGCGCGGCGCGTACGCGAGAACCGCGTGTTCTCCGTCGTCCACCCGTTCGACTGGCCGGTCGACAAGATCCGCGCGCTCGCTCCGCGGGCAATCATCCTCTCCGGTGGTCCGCAGTCGGTCTATTCGGAATCGGCGCCGATCTGTTCGCGCGAGATCTTCGAGCTAGGCGTCCCGGTCCTCGGCATCTGCTACGGGATGCAGCTGACCGCTTACCTGCTCGACGGCAAGGTCGAACCCGCCGACGAGCGCGAGTACGGCGGAGCGGAGATCGACGTCACGGCCGAGTCGCCGCTCTTCAAGGACACACCGAAGCACCAGCGGGTCTGGGCGAGCCATGGGGACCGCCTCCTCGCGGGACCTCCCGGCTTCCGGACGACTGCGTCCTCGCCGAGCGCGCCGATCGCCGCGTTCGAGCATCCCGAGCGCCGCTGCTTCGGCATCCAGTTCCATCCCGAGGTCACGCACAGCGAGGCAGGCCGCGACATCCTCCGGAACTTTCTCTTCGGCATTGCCGGCTGCACTCCGAACTGGGATCTCGGCGACTTCCGGAAGAGGAAGGTCGAGGAGATCCGCAGGCAGGTCGGCAAACGGAAGGTCATCGCAGCCGTGAGCGGCGGAGTCGATTCGACCGTGGCCGCACTGCTGGTGGCCGAGGCGATCGGCGATCAGCTCACGGCGATCTTCGTCGACAACGGCGTCCTGCGGAAGAACGAGGCCGTGCAGGTCGCCGCGCGGCTCAGCGACCGTCTCGGCCTGCACTTCATCGCCATCGACGCGCGCGAACGCTTCTACGAGCGGCTCGCCGGAGTCGAAGAGCCGGAGACCAAGCGCAAGCGGATCGGCAACGAGTTCATCGCCGTCTTCGAGGAGGAGGCCCGCAAGCTCGCGGACGTCCACTTCCTCATGCAGGGAACGCTCTACCCCGACGTCATCGAGTCGGTCTCGATCAAGGGCCCGTCGGCCGTGATCAAGACCCACCACAACGTCGGCGGTCTTCCCGAGAAGATGGGGCTGCAGCTGATCGAGCCGGTGCGGGAGCTCTTCAAGGACGAAGTGCGCCAGCTCGGGGTCGAGCTCGGCCTCGAGGAAGAGTTCGTCTGGCGCCATCCGTTTCCCGGCCCCGGCCTCGCGGTCCGAATCCTCGGCGAGGTGAATGCCGAGCGCGTCGAGATCCTGCAGAACGCCGACGCCATCGTCATCGACGAGATCCGCAAAGCCGGCCTGTACCGCGAGATCGCGCAGGCGTTCGCCGTCCTTCTGCCGATCCGCAGCGTGGGGGTCATGGGCGACGAGCGGACCTACGAGAACGTGCTCGCGGTGCGGGCGGTGACGACCACCGACTTCATGACGGCCGACTGGTACCGGATGCCGCACGACGTCCTCGACCAGATCGCGCGGCGCGTGGTGAACGAAGTGCGCGGCGTGAACCGTGTCGTCTACGACGTCTCGTCGAAGCCGCCCAGCACGATCGAGTGGGAGTAATTTGGAGTGCGGCGCCCGCAGGCGCCGCTTTCACATCGCTCCTACACACCGTAGATCACACGTCCCCCTGAGTCGGGAAACGCGTCGCCGGTGCCGACGAGAATGACACGCGAACCACACTCGGCGCCTTGACGGTGATCCTCCGTGCTCCTCGGTGTCCTCTGTGCCTCTGTGGTGTATCCACGGTCGTTTCACCACAGAGACACAGAGAACACAGAGGTGCACAGAGGGCGAAGCCGGCGTGCCTCGCGATTCGCCATTCGCATCCCCCCCGGCGCGCAACGCGTAGCGTGCACGAGAGAACGGCGAAGGAGCACCGCGCCGCCCGCCCCGCGCCATTGACACCCGCTCCGCACCGAGGGACCCTCGGGCAGAGCGATGAACGAGCCGCCGAGGCTTCTCGACCGGGTCCGCGAGGCGATCAGGACGCGGCACTACAGCCGCAGGACCGAGGATGCGTATGTGCAGTGGATTCGGCGGTACATCCTCTTTCACCACAAGACGCATCCGGCGGCGATGGGGGCGGACGAGGTCAACGCATTCCTCACGAATCTCGCCGTCGCGAAGCACGTGAGCGCTTCGACGCAGGCGCAGGCGTTGAGCGCGTTGCTGTTCCTCTACCGGCACGTGATCGACGATCCGCTTCCGTGGCTCACCGACGTGGTTCGCGCAAGCCGGCCGAAGCGTCTGCCGGTCGTCCTCTCGCGCGAGGAGGTGCGCGAGCTTCTCGGCAGGCTGACAGGTACGCCGAGGCTCGTCGCGTCGATTCTGTACGGATCGGGCTTGCGGTTGCTCGAGGCGTTGCGGCTGCGCGTGAAGGATGTCGACCTTGCGGCGCGAATGCTCGTCGTGCGCGAAGGAAAAGGGTCGAAGGACCGGCGGACGATGTTGCCGGACGTATTACGCGACCCGTTACGCGACCAGCTGGAGGTCGTCAAGAGAATCCATCGTGAGGACCTCGACGGCGGGCACGGAGAGGTCTGGCTTCCCGACGCGCTCGACCGGAAGTATCGCGGGGCAGCGAAGGATCTGTCGTGGCAGTACGTCTTTCCGGCGTCACGCCTGAGCCGCGATCCGCGGGACGGAGCGGTGCGGCGGCACCATTACGAGGAGTCGGCGGTGCAGCGGGCGGTCAAGGCCGCGGTGCGCTCGGCAGGAATCGACCGCCAGGCCGGCTGCCACACGCTGCGGCACTCGTTCGCGACGCACCTCCTGGAGGATGGGCACGACATCCGGACGATCCAGGAGTTGCTCGGGCACGCGGACGTGAAGACGACGATGATCTACACGCACGTGCTGAATCGTGCGGGTGGGCGGGGGATTCGGAGCCCGCTGGACCGATGAGGAGGAGTGGTGTGCTGCGGCAGGCTCCGAGCGGCACCACTCCGGCATCTCGTGGCACTCTGAGAAGGGGTCGACAGAGCGCGCGTCAGGGCTTTCGCCTCGCAGCCCAACACCCACGCGATATGCTGCCGCGCCCGCAGCCGATCACGCTCGCTGCGACCAGCCCGTCGGCGCGAACGACGGGAAGCACAGCACCTTGCGCCCACCCATCGCCAAGGTCAGAATTGGATACGCTGCCAACCCGGCACCAGTCGCTACGGCAGTCGAATGAAGCTTAGTAATGAGTTATGCGCTTCGGCGAGAGGTCACCATGGTTACGCTCCGACGATCCTTGCTAGTCCTGCTGCTCATCGCATGCGCCGCTTCTGCGATCAGCGCTGGCGGCGAAGATGTGGTGATCCTGAACAAGGCATCGAAGAAGTACCACTGCCAGGCCTGTCGTTGGGCCCGCGAGTGCACGAAGAACTGTGTCAAGGTCACTCGTGAACAGGCGATCAGCGCAGGGGGAGAAGCGTGCAAGGTCTGCAAGGGTCGATGCAGCTAGAGGCCAGGGCGCGCATAACTCGCGCATGCAGCGGACTTCGGCCCGCCGGCAACTTAGAATGACTCTTCAGGTTCGGCGCGTGGCGGGCCGAAGCCGCTGATGCGCAGATCCGTTAGACCGCGCGAGATTGCAGCCGTGGCCGACGTCCGAGACATACCAATCTGGCAGAGAGTGCTGCTTGCCGCGTTAGTGAGTTGGTTATTCGCGTTCTCCCTCGGGTTGGTCTTCGCGACAGGGATGTCGGGACGCGTCCATCTCGAGACGCTCTGGCTCCCTGGTGTGGTGAATGTGGCGCTGACGATCAGTACCCTAGCTGCGCTTCTCATCACTCCACTTGCAGCTTGGACCGCCCGAACCGGATCGCGAAACTTGCTGGTCTACGCGCCCGTCATCTGGCTGGCGCTGGCGTTGTGGATCCTGCAGGTCGTGCCACGAACCGCTCAGTTCGGGATTTTCGCGATGCTCCCACTGGCCTGCGGCGCTCTCATCGCTCTGGGAATGCTGCCACCAGCCCGAGGCCGCGCGGTCTAACTCGGCCGCTGGAGCCGACGGCCACCGCTGCCACGTTGTCGTAGGTGCTACTCTTCCGCGTGCGGTGGCCGCGGCTCAGCGGCAAACCGTTGGGCGGCAACGGGCCTGCTCCCGCTTCCTGGTCGCCGTAGCCATGCCACCGCGTTCTCAGGCAGTTGGCGTTGCAGAGCAGGCAACGTACTCGCACACGGCTTCTGCCACGGAACGCCCGTCCTCGATCACGCAACGGCTCCCCTCGCTCCTCCTCAGCCTCCGGCATGAACCTCGGCACAGAGCAGACTCGCGCCACATCTCGCGCGCAGAACCCGTTTCCGCCCAACTCGCGGTTGCAGCGGACTTCGGCCCGCCGAGCGTTCTAGAATGCTTCACGCTCTGCGCGCGGGCCGAAGCCGCTGAACCGCAGATCCGTTAGACGCACCGCTACGTCCAACATGCGTGGAATTTCGCTAGACTGCCTGAAATGCAATTGCTGAGATTCTTCGGAAGCCTGTTCCGGCATGCACTCTCGGGAATGACTGGCGCCTTGTCGCTTCCCCTCGGAATCGCTGCGGCGTGGGCTCCGGACCTTTCGCAGAAGTTGCTTTACGGTGCACTTGCCATCACCTGCTTCATCACGGCTGCATACAAGGTCTGGCAAGTGGAGTTTCGTCGCGCGCGTGAGTTGGAAGCACTACTGCTTCGAAGTAGGCCGCTGGTCGTTCCAGAGGTCGTCGGCAAGTACCCGAACGTTTCAATTGTTGTTTCGAATGTTGGTGATCTGCCGGCGACTACTGTCACGATTGGACGGCTTGGGACCGAATCCCGCGCCATCGTTTTCAGCCCGGTGCAGATGCTGCGGCGAGAAGATGGCCGAATACCGGTGGAAACCTCTTTTCTGGGCGCCCATACCCTCGTCGACGTCCTCAACTTTATTGATCTTGTCAAGACGGTAAGCCTCGTACGTGCCGGTCAAGGCAAAGACGACGAGATATTTGAGGTTCCGCTGTCTCTCCGGTACTTCGATGCCAACGGTCAGCCCTACGAGGACGATTCTTTCGTATTTGCGTTCGCTGCATCGCCCCAAAACATCGCCGTCGAGACGCGCCTGATCATCCGACGGCAAGCGTAGCGTCGGGTGAAGCGTGTTCGGCATGAACGAGACGTGCGACGGCAGCCTTTGGGTCGGGAAGCGTCTAACTCGCAGTTGCAGCGGACTTCGGCCCGCCGCGACCTTTCGAATAGCTTCACGCTCTGCGCGTGCGGGCCGAAGCCGCTGAACTGCAGGGCCGTTAGACGACCGTGGTGCACATCAGCCGAAACGCACGATTCCTCCTCCTGACGATCTTCCTGGTCGTGGCCGCCGGTTACTCCGGCACCGCTGCCGCCTTCTTCTCGTGGATCACGGCGGATCCTCCGGTGGCCGTAGCGAACGGTCGTTCACGGCCGCACACAACCGCCGAGCTGGAGTTCGCAAGGCACTGGGCGACTGTCTGGTTCGGCGTCTTCGTCGCGGCGGTCTGTACGATCGGGTTCACCATCGCGAGTTGGTGGCGCGGCCGGCCGCGACCGGTCGTCTAACTCGCAGTTGCAGCGGACTTCGGCCCGCCGGGACGTCTAGAATGGGTTCACGCTCTGCGCGTGCGGGCCGAAGCCGCTGAACTGCAGGGCCGTTAGCCGTCTTGCGAGATGACCGATGAGGCGTTGGGCCATTGTCATGATTAGCGTCATCGGCCTTGCGACGGCAGGTTGGGGCGCGGCACTGATTCACGCGTCCTTCGTCCACGCGCTTGATCTCGAGTTCTTAG
>JBAQWH010000273.1:0-2906 GCA_049298815.1 Thermoanaerobaculia bacterium
GTCGTCGCCGCCGTCATCGGTTACGAGCAGGCGCGCAATCAGATGTTCGATGGGCCTCCCGGACCGCCGGTCAATTCGAGGAGCCTGGCGAGGAGCGGGCCTGATGGCCGCTTCGCGATCCGTCTTCCTGAAGCCGAGATCCGCGTCACCGCCTCAAAGAAGGGGCTCCCGACCGTGAAGAGCGAGAGCCTGAAGATCGCTGCCGGAGAGAAGCGGCGCGGGGTCACGATCGTCATGCCGCTCGGCTATGCGGTGACGGGAAAGGTCACCGACGGCGACGGGCGGCCGCTCTCCGGCGTCGCGGTCACGGCGGACGAGGCGGTCGACTCGACTGCGGCGATGTTCCGCCGCAGCGTGATCATCGGGGCCCGGGCCGAGGCGGAAGAGACGGTGGAGAGCGGCTCGGACGGCACGTTCACGATCCGGCTGAAGGAAGGGAAGTACGACGTCGCCTTCCGCCGTGAAGGATGGGCATCGAACACCGTCCCGGCCGTCGCCGTCTCGCCGCGGACGCCGCCGCTCGACGTGACCATGCAACCGAGTGTCGACATCGCCGGGCGTGTCGTCCGCGGTGGTTTCGGAGTCGAGGGCGTTTCGATCTTCACGTTCAGCACCCGCGGGACGGCGCAGGCCACCACCGGTGCCGACGGCTCGTTCGTTCTCCGCGATGTTGCGCCGCCTGATCTCAGCGCGACAACCGGCACGCCGGTGCAACTCCAGCTCACGAAGATGGATGAGTTCATCCGCGAGACGCGCAACGTCACCGCGCCTGCATCGAACGCGGTGATCGAGCTGTCGGCCGGCGGGCGCGTAAGCGGCCGCGTCATAGACAAGGCGACGCGCGCGCCGATCACCACCTTCCAGGCCGGCCTCGCGATGTCACGCTCCGGCGGAGGGATGAGCATCATCGCCCCTCCCCAGCAGCGGAACATCTCCTCCGACGACGGCTCGTTCACGCTCGGCAACGTGCCGGCGGGCGTCGTCAGCATCGTCGTCAACGCACCCGGCTACGTATCGGGGCGGTCCGGCAGCGTGACGCTCGAGGAGGGGAAGTCGATCGAGAACGTCGAGGTCGAGCTCGACCGCGGCGTGAGGCTCACCGGGCGCGTCACCGCGCCGGATGGGTCGGGCGTCGCGAACGCCTACGTTCGTGAGATGGGACAGCGCAGCGTCACGCCGACCGCGGTGATGACGCCGAGCGCGACGACCGACGGCAACGGGGAGTACGCGATCGAGGCGATCGAGCCGGGCGAGAAGATGCTCGAGTTCGCTCACCGCGAGTACGCGACGGTGCAGAAGGCGGTGAAGCTCTCCGACCGCGAGACCCGCCTCGACGTGCAGTTCGAAGGAGGCGCGGCTGCTGCCGGCGTGGTCGTCAACGACTCGGGCTCCCCTGTCGCTGGAGCGGTGGTGCGCGCAGCCGGCGGCGGCTTTGGACAGGTGCAGACCGAGACCGACGGGTCATTCCGCTTCACGCAGCTCAGACCGGGCCGCTACACCTTCACCGCATCGGGAGCGGGACTCGCGCCCGGCACCGTGCGCGACGTCGACGTGCCGAGCGCGCAACCGATCCGCATCACGATGCCGGCGGGCTCCACGATCTACGGACGCGTCTCCGGTGCGACTCCCGCCGAGCTGCAGCGAACGACCGTGATGGTCAGCCAGAACTTCGGCTCCGGCTCTCTGGTCGATGCGTCGGGGAACTACCGCCTCCAGGGCGTACCGACCGGGAAGATCCGCGTGAACGCGATGGTCATGAACCCGGGCGGCCCAGGGAAGCTCTCGCCTGCGGTCGAGATCGACATCGCTCCCGGCGAGTCTCGGCAGGTCGACCTCGAGTTCAGGAGCGGCGCGACGATGACGGGACGCGTCACGCGCGGCGGACAGCCTCTTCCGAGTGCCACCGTTTCGTTCCGTCCGAAGCCGCCGGCGCAGACGTTTGCGTCTGCTCCGACCAACGAGCAGGGGGTCTACACCGTCAGCGGGCTCGAGGACGGCGAATACAGCGTGCACATCCTCGACATGCAGCGCCTCAGCCCTGCGTCGCAGTCGTACACGGTGCGCGGCTCGGGCACGTTCGACATCGACCTCAAGTCGGTCACAGTGCGCGGTCGTGTGATCAATTCAGCCAACGGCGGCCCGGTTCGTGAGCCGCGCATCATGCTGCGTCCCGAGGGGTCAGACCCCCAGGCGATGATGTCCGGCCGCGTCGCGATGGGCGACGCGAACGGTACGTTCATCGTCGACTTCGTCGCGCCCGGCCGCTACTCGGCGGCGGCGGAGAAAGAAGGCTTCTCGTCGCAGCCGGTCGACATCACGGTCTCCGAGGGCGGATCGAACGAGATCGAGCTGAAGCTGGCGCCCGCCGACGCCGTGAAGGTTCGCGTAGTCGACGCGCGCGATGGGAAGGTGGTCACTGCCAGCATCGTCACACGCGACGCACAGGGACGCTCCGGGCAAAGCGGCAGCAACTACGGCAACCCGAGCGGTGAGGTCACCCTCTACCTGCCGCCCGGAACGCATTCAGCGATCGTCTCCGCGAACGGATACGCCTCGCGAACGATCACTCTGACTTCGCCGGGGGGAGCTGTTCAGACGGTTGCGCTCTCGCAGGGAGGGACCATCGAGGTGAAATCGACCGGCTCGACGAGTCCGACCAACCGGCGCGCTCGGCTCCTCGACGCTGCCGGTG
Source organism: Thermoanaerobaculia bacterium (assembly GCA_049298815.1). Lineage (GTDB taxonomy): Bacteria > Acidobacteriota > Thermoanaerobaculia > Gp7-AA8 > Gp7-AA8 > JBAQWH01. The sequence continues at coordinate 2,693 of JBAQWH010000273.1, forward strand.
CGCCGTACGGCGTCGGCTTCGGCTTCGGGCCGTTCCCGCTTCCATCGAGCGGCACCACGCTCCGCAACATCGCCCCCGGCAACTACACGCTGCAGATCCTCGGCGAAGGCGATGCGGTCGTCGCGTCAGCGCAGGTGACCGTGGTCGCGGGACAGACGGCGGTGGTGAGTATTTAGGGAGTCCCTCGAGGTTCCTCGGGGTTCCTCGGGTTCCT
>JBAQWH010000274.1:0-7667 GCA_049298815.1 Thermoanaerobaculia bacterium
CCCGGCGGGAGAGGGCGACGTGTGCCCGTGCGGATGTGCTCAATTCAGAGTCGGGGGTCTCAACGCAGAGAGGCCAGGCCCGCAGGCATTCATCCCGCCCTCGCCTTCTCGTAGATCTCGATGAACCGCTCTGGCGGCACCGAAGCGATGGTCTTCCCGATCACGTCGAGTGGAAGGTCCTCCAGCTTCTTGAACCGGACGCAGGACTTGCCGAAGTCGAGCTTCTTTCCTGCGTTCCTGAATCCGGTCTCAAGCTCCTCGAGCGCCGCAGGATCGGAGTACGCGGCCGAGAGGTAGACCGCGTAGTGGTTCTTCTGCGCGGCGAGCGCTGCGTAGGACAGCGGCTGCTTGTTGTACGTTTCCGGGTACCGCTCGAGCGGGATGACATAGCCGATCATCCCGAAGGCGAGACACTCCGCGTACCCGTCCGGCAGGTGGCGCAGGATCGTCTCGCGGACCTTCGCCACGACCGCGCGCCGGTCCGCAGGCAATTCGCTCAGGTACTCTTCGACCGTGGTTGCGGTGCTTCGTGCCATGGGAGCCCTCCGGGGGAATGGTGTCCGGCGATGATAGCCGGAGAGCGGACTTCAGTCCGCAACCGCGGGACTTCAGTCCCGCGGTCGGGTTAGGACCGCGCCCGGACTGAAGTCCGGACGCGGCGGACTGAAGTCCGCTCTCCTGCTACGCTCCGTTCAACGACATGACCACCAAAGTCCGGCGTTACACGATCAAGCGCACCCAGCCCGCGGAGAAGAAGTACCGCGTCCAGTACAGCGACCTGCTGAATTCCGAGCAGCTCGGAGTCGTCATGGCCGGCGACGGGCCGATGCTCGTGATCGCGGGGGCCGGAAGCGGGAAGACCCGCACGCTCACCTATCGCGTCTCGCGGCTGATCGAAGACGGGATCGACCCGTCGGAGATCCTCCTCCTGACCTTCACCAACAAGGCAGCGCGCGAGATGCTGAGCCGGGTCGAGGAGCTCGTCACGATCGACACGCGGCGCATCTGGGGTGGGACCTTCCATTCGACGGGCAACCGCCTCCTCAGGCAGCACGCGCAGGCGATCGGGTTCCGTTCGAATTTCTCCATCCTCGACGCCGAGGATGCGAAGGAAATGATGGAGTCGGCCGTGTCGTCCCTCGGGATCAAGACGCTGGAGAAGCGTTTCCCGAAAGGCGACGTGCTGATCGAGATCTACTCGTTCCTCATCAACACCCGCACCCCTCTCGAGCTCCACCTCGCGCAGAACTTCCCGCACTTCGCCGACTATCGCGACGAGCTCGTCGACGTCTTCCGCCGCTACAAGGAACGGAAGAAGGAGGCGAACGCGATGGACTTCGACGACCTGCTCGTCCACTGGAAGCTGCTGCTCGACGAGCACCCGGAGGTGTCCGAGTCGCTGAAGCGCCGCTTCCGCACGATCCTGGTGGACGAGTACCAGGACACCAACCGCCTGCAGGCGGACATCGTCGACTCGATGGCGTCGGTCAGACGCAACCTGATGGTCGTCGGCGACGACGCGCAGTCGATCTACTCGTTCCGCGGCGCGTCCTTCGAGAACATCATCACGTTCCCGCTCCGTTTTCCCGACGCGGCAATCTACAAGCTGGAGACTAACTACCGTTCCTCGCGCCAGATTCTCGAGGTCGCCAACCAGTCGATCGCCCACAACCGCTACCAGTTCAAGAAGGAGTTGCGCGCGGTGCGAGGCGACGGTCCCGAGCCGGCGGTGGTCGGCGTCGACGACGTCTTCGAGCAGTCGGTCTTCATCGCGCAGCGGATCCTCGAGCTTCGGGACGAGGGGGTCGGCCTCGACGAGATCGCCGTGCTCTATCGCTCGCACTACCAGTCGCTCGAGCTGCAGATGGAGCTGACGCGGCGCCTGATCCCGTACGAGATCCGCTCGGGCATCCGCTTCTTCGAGCAGGCCCACATCAAGGACGTGCTCGCGTATCTGAAGATCGTGACGAACACGCGCGACGAGCTGTCGTGGAAGCGCGTGCTCAAGCTCTATCCGAAAGTCGGCGAGAAGACGGCGGCTGAGGTCTGGACCCGCATCGGCGCCTCCCCGAACCCGCTCGACCGGTTCCTCTCCGGCGTCGAAGCCTCGGGCCGCGGCGTCGCGGGCTCGCTCGCGAGCGTCCGCACCCTGTTGCGGCTCCTCTCCGCAGACGCGATGACGCGCAACCCCTCGGAGTCGATCCGCCTCGTCGTCGAGCGCGGCTACTCGGACTACGCGAAGACCAAGTTCCCGAACTTTCAGGCGCGGCTCGACGACCTCGAACAGCTCTCGCAGTACGCGCTCCGCTACGAAGACGTCCGGACCTTCCTCGACGAGGTCGCACTCGCGAATCCAATCGCCGGTGAGGACGTCGCCACGGTCGGCCCGGAGGACGAGAAGGTCGTCCTCTCCTCGGTCCATCAGGCGAAAGGCCTCGAATGGCGTGCGGTCTTCGTGATGTGGCTCGCCGAGGGGCGCTTTCCATCGCACCGCGCGCTCCGCGTCCCCGGCGGCGTCATCCGCTTCGATCCCGAGAAGGTGCATCGCGCGTTCGAGCTCTCCCACGGCCTGCTGGCGGGAAGCGACGACGCAGCGATCGCGGAGCTCGAGCCGATCCTCGAACGGGAGGTCGCCGAAGCCGAGGTGATGCGCGAGATCATCATCCCGGGCGAGGAAGAGGAACGCCGCCTCTTCTACGTCGCCGTGACCCGCGCCATGCAGGAGCTCTACCTCGTCTACCCCGTCATGGCCCGCGATCGCGCCTACATGGACATCCTGATGGAGCCGTCCCGCTTCATTCGCGAATTGCCGGAAGACTCGTACGAGAAGTGGGTGGTGGGAGAAGAGTGAAGTAAGAAGAGTGAAGAGTGAAAGGGCCGGGTGTGCTTTCACTCTTCACTCTTCACTCTTCACACTTCTATACTTCCCGCCGTCATGCGCCTCCTCCTCATCTCCTCTTCCAACGTCCACGGCTATGGCTATCTCGATCATGCGGAGCCCGACATCAAAGCGCTGCTGGTCGGGCTGAAGCGGGTCGCGTTCGTGCCGTTCGCACTCGCGAATCGCGATGCGTATACCGAAAAGGTCGGAGCGCGGCTCGAGCTGATGGGGTTCGAGACGATCCAGGTCCGCGGGCCGAAAGACCTCGAGCCTGCGGATGCGGTGTTCGTCGGTGGCGGGAACACCTTCCGCCTGCTGAAGGCGTTGTACGAGACCGGGCTGGTCGAGGCGATCCGCGCGGCGGTCCGTGGCGGGATGCCGTACATCGGGTCGAGCGCAGGGACGAACGTCGCGGCGCTCAGCATCAAAACGACGAACGACATGCCGATCGTCTACCCGCCGTCGTTCGACGCGCTGCAGCTGGTCTCCTGGCAGATCAACCCGCACTACCTCGATCCCGAGCCGGACTCGACCCACAAGGGAGAGACCCGCGAGCAGCGGATCCAGGAGTTCCTCGAGGACAACGACACGCCGGTCGTCGGCCTGCGCGAAGGGACGATGCTTCGCGTCGAGAACGGAGTCGCGACGCTGATCGGCATGCGCCCCGCACGCCTTTTCCGCCGCGGCGCAGAGCCGGAAGAACTGCCGGTCGGCTCAAAGATCCCGTTCTGAGCTGAGTGTCACTGTCATCCTGAGCCGGCGAAGCGCGGCGAAGGACCCCCCGCCTACGGAGCCTGAATCGAGGGGATCCTTCGCCGTCCTCAGCCCCTGGCGGGGCATCGGCGGCTCAGGATGACACTCGTCTCCGCTTCCTCGCATCGCACCGCTCGCGCATCGTCACAGCCTGACCTTCTTCAGTTGCGGCGCCTTCCCTTCGACGATCTCGAAGCCGATATGGCCGATCGTCGCGCCGCTCTCCGCGAGCGCAAGCACGCGCCACTCCCCCGGCTCGATGTTGTTCTTGTACGTGTAGCCGCGATATCCCCCGCTCCGTCCTCCCTGGATACGGAACGGAATCTCGCCGCGGCTCTGCCACTCGCCCTTCGCTTCGCTCCAGACTTCCCACCTGTGCCGGATCGTGGTCTCGATTCCGGCCGGCACGAAGACCGAGGTAAAGCAGAAGACGGGGTCGTCGCCGTCGCGATGGAACGTCGTCGACGACGAGCGCCAGATCTTCCGTCCGACCGGTTCGATCGAGGCCTCGTAGATCGCCGCCGAGCGCCGTACGTCGTGCGCGACCAGCATCTCCTTCTTGACCAGCGGCACCGGCGGGATGGCGTTGAACAGATGCAGCAGGAGGACGAAGGCGGCGACGGCGTACGACGGCCAGAGGGTTGCTGCCTCCCGCCGTGACGCGCCGGCGACTGCAGTGACGAGCAGGACCGCCAGCAGGGTTCCGATGTAGAACCAGAAGGTGCTGATGCTGCGGAAGAGGTGCGCGAGGGCGAAGTTGAAGAACATCGTCGAGCACAGCGTGAAGAAGGCCCACGAGAGGGTCAGCTCGCCGTACGCACTTTCGAGGAACTCGTTGCCGACGAGCAGGGCCCCGAGGCCGAGGACCACGAGGAAGCCCGCGAGATCACTCGAGCTGAGGAAGTAGAAGATGAAGAGCGCGCTGAAGATCCCGCCGAAGAGGAACTGGAGCACCGCGTTCAGGTATTCGGAGCCGCGGAAGGCCACGCCGCGGCCGATGGTGAGCAGAATCACGGCGGCGGCGGCGAGGTAGCCCAGGAGGATGAAGAGGTCGATCGACTTGATCGTCCGGCCCAGCGTCAGCGCGTCCCAGGCGAAGCCAGCGAAAAAGAACAGGACCGGGGCCCAGCGGCGTGCGGCCGCCCAGCCGGGCCGGGTGTTCTCGATGCGCGTCATCGGTGGAAGGAAGATAGCCGATCGGCGCGAGGCCGACCGCAAATGTCCGGTGTCACTCCGCGCTTCACCACAGAGACAACGAGGACGACGGGAATCCGCAAGCCCTCCGTGCGCCTCTGTGTCCTCTGTGTCTCTGTGGTGAACGTCGGGTCCCGGGCGCTGTCACATCTCCGCCTCGGTTTGTCCTATCCTGCCCCTCCATGCTTCCACCGGAATCGCAGTTCGAAGAGGCGGCGTTTGCCGAGACCGAGGAGAAGGTCGAGCAGCCGCCGCTGTACAAGGTCGTCCTGCACAACGACGACTACACCACGATGGAGTTCGTCGTCTGGGTCCTCGAGTCGGTCTTCAACATGCAGGAGGAGCAGGCGGTCCAGGTCATGCTGAACGTCCACCTGCACGGCATGGGGGTCGCAGGCATCTACACCTTCGAGATCGCAGAGATGAAAGTCGAGAAGACGACCGCGCTGGCGCGGGAGCAGGAGTTCCCGCTGCTCGCCACGGTCGAAGAGGCGTGAGCCACGGTCGAACCATGATTGCCAAGAGCCTGCAGGAAAGTTTCGAGTTCGCAGTGAACGAGGCCGTGCGGCGGCGCCACGAATACGTGACGCTCGAGCACCTTCTGTTTGCTCTCCTCCACGACAAGGACGTGATCGACGTCGTGAGTGCGTCGAACGGCGACGTCGAGCTGCTCAAGAAACAGCTCGACGACTTCATGACGAAGAACCACGAGCAGTTGCCGGAGGACGCAGTCGTCCAGCCGGTGCTCACGACGATGCTGCAGCGCGTCATCCAGTACGCCCAGCTCCACGCGGAGAGCTCCGGCCAGAAAGAGGTCGACACGCGGCAGATGCTTGCGGCGATCTATCAGGCGGAGCGGTCGCAGGCGGTCTACCTCCTCCGCAATCAGGGCGTCCAGAAGCTCGACGTCCTCAGCTACATCTCGCACGGGATCGGGAAGGACGGACTGGGCAGCGAGCGGTCGCCCGCCTTCGTCTCAGGCGAGGAGGAGGAGTCCGGGTCGGGCAAGGACCCGCTCGCGCAGTTCGCTTCGAACCTGATCGAGCGAGCCGGCAAGGGAGAGATCGACCCGCTGATCGGCCGCATCCCCGAGGTCGAAAGGACTGTGCAGGTGCTCTGCCGGCGGCGGAAGAACAACCCGCTGCTGGTCGGCGAGCCTGGCGTCGGCAAGACCGCGATCGCGGAAGGGCTCGCCCTCCAGATCCAGCGCGGCGAGGTTCCGCCGGTGTTGCGCGACGTCGAGGTCTGGGCTCTCGACATGGGGGCCGTGCTCGCGGGGACGAAGTACCGCGGCGAGTTCGAGCAGCGGCTCAAGGCGGTAATCCACGCGCTGGTCGAGAAGAAGGACGCGATCCTCTTCATCGACGAGATCCACACGATCGTCGGCGCCGGAGCGGTGAGCGGCGGGACGATGGACGCCTCGAACCTGCTCAAGCCCGCGATCGCATCGGGCAAGCTGCGCGTGATCGGATCGACGACCTATGGCGAGTACAAGCAATCGTTCGAGCGCGACCGCGCGCTCGCACGCCGGTTCCAGAAGATCGAGGTCGGCGAGCCGACGGTCGAGGAGACCGTCCAGATCCTCACCGGCCTCAAGGGCTACTACGAAGAGCACCACGGCGTGACGTTCACCGACGACGCGATCCGCACGGCGGCAGAGCTGTCGGCGAAGTACATCAACGACCGGCACCTCCCCGACAAGGCGATCGACGTCCTCGACGAGGCCGGCGCGCGCGCACGGATGCTGCGGGGGACGAGCGAGGAGTCCACCGCGGTCATCGACACGCACGAGGTGGAGACCGTCATCTCGCGGATGGCGAAGATCCCGCCGCGCACCGTCGCCGTCAGCGAGAAGGACCGGCTGCAGGCGCTCGAGTCCGACCTTCGCGCCGTCATTTACGGCCAGGACCACGCGATCACCCAGGTCGTCAATGCCATCAAGCTCTCCCGCTCGGGCCTCGGCAATCCGGAGAAGCCGATCGGATCGTTCCTCTTCTCCGGGCCGACCGGCGTCGGAAAAACCGAGCTCGCGAAGCAGATCGCGAAGTCGCTCGGCGTCGAGTTCATCCGCTTCGACATGAGCGAATACATGGAGCCGCACACGGTCTCGCGCCTCATCGGCGCCCCTCCCGGCTACGTCGGGTTCGACCAGGGTGGCCTGCTCACCGACGCCATCGTCCGTACCCCCTACTCGGTGCTGGTGCTCGACGAGATCGAGAAGGCGCATCCCAACCTCTTCTCGATCCTCCTCCAGGTGATGGACCACGCGACATTGACCGACAACAACGGCAAGAAGGCCGACTTCCGCAACGTCGTGATGATCATGACGACGAATGCGGGCGGCCGCGAGATGACCGAGGCCGGCGTCGGCTTCAAGAACAACCCTGCGAGCGGTCGCGGCCGCGGCGTGATCGAGAAGATGTTCGCGCCGGAGTTCCGCAACCGCCTCGACGCCTGGATCGCGTTCGAGCCGCTCACCTTCGACACGATGAAGCGGGTCGTCGACAAGTTCGTCGCGGAGCTCAAGGTGCAGCTCGGCGCGAAGAACGTGACGCTCGAGCTGACCGAGGCCGGACGCGAGTGGCTCGCGACGCATGGCTACGACCGCGCGTTCGGAGCCCGGCCGATGGCGAGGCTCATCTCGACGAAGATCAAGGAGCCGCTCGTCGACGCGATCCTCTTCGGAAAGCTCGCCGCTGGCGGAAACGTCGTCGTCGATGCGGAGGCCGGCGAGCTGATGCTTGCTTACTGATGCGCGCGCTGTCTCGCTTCCCGACATGCCAGGAGAGCGGACTTCAGTCCGCGGCCGGCGGACTTCAGTCCGCTGGCGGTCCGACCC